>JAJYYW010000189.1 GCA_021800575.1 bacterium | reverse complement strand
CGCCGGGGAGCGAGCCAGCGAGCGGCGTTTGCCTGCTGCGGCCGAACACATTTTTCAGAGTAACCGATGAAGTTCATTGATACCGCAGACATCGAGGTCAGGGCGGGCAACGGCGGAAACGGGTGCGTCAGCTTCAGGCGGGAAAAATACGTTCCGCGGGGCGGCCCGGACGGCGGTGACGGCGGCAACGGCGGCCATATCATTGTCCGCAGTTCGCTGCGGCTGTCCACCCTTATCGATTTCAGGTATGTGCGGCATTACCGTGCGAAAAACGGCGTCCACGGCAAGGGCAAAAACATGTACGGGAGAAACGGGGACGACCGCATTATCGAGGTGCCGGTGGGAACACAGATCTATGATACCGGCTCCGATACGCTCATCGCTGACCTCTCGCAGCCCGGCCAGGAGGTCGTCATTGCACAGGGTGGAAAGGGAGGGAAAGGTAACTCCCGCTTTGTGAGTGCCACGCACCAGGTACCGCTCGAATGTGAACCCGGGGCACCCGGAGAACAGCGGCGCATTCGCCTCGAGCTCAAACTGCTTGCCGATGCGGGCCTCGTCGGATTTCCCAACGTGGGCAAATCCAGTCTTATCCGGCGGATATCCAATGCGCAGCCCCGGGTTGCTGATTACCCGTTTACCACCATTGCGCCGGTCCTCGGCATCGTACGCTATAAGGACGAGAAAAGTTTCGTGGTCGCGGACATCCCGGGGCTGATCGAGGGCGCGCACCAGGGCAAGGGACTGGGAGACCAGTTCCTCAAGCACATCGAGCGCACCAAACTCATTGTCCACCTGCTCGATGCAACGCGGGACAGCGATCCGTACAACGACTACTGTATCATCAACAACGAACTGCAGCGCTACAGCACGTCCCTGATCAAAAAAGAGCAGATCGTTGTCATGAACAAGATCGATATTCCTGTTGTCAGGAACAGATTAATCGATTATAAAGAACTGTTCAGGGTGCACGGGATCGATCTTTATCCCGTGTCCTGCGTAAGCGGCGAGGGCATCGATACGCTCATCGATGCAATCGTACGAAGGCTGGAACACACAGAGCAGGTATGAAAAAACTGGTTGTTAAAATAGGGAGTTCCGTGCTGACCCTTGACAACGGCAAACCGGACCCGGTCAGGTTCAAGGCGTTTGCAAAAGATGTCTCACGGGTGATCGATCGCGGCTACGCTGTGGTGGTTGTGTCCTCCGGTGCAATCGCGTTCGGGAGTTCTCTTGCCGGCGCATCGCTTGCGCCCGACAGCATAGCCCACAAACAGGTGTTATCCAGCATAGGACAGCCCCTGCTTATCAACGCGTATACCGACAGCTTCCGGCCGTACGACAGGATTGTCACGCAGGTGCTTCTGACGCACGAGGACTTCATGGACCGGCAGCGATACCTGAACGCACGGAGGTCCATGGATCTGATGCTCGCACAAGGGTTCGTTCCGGTCGTGAACGAGAACGATACGATAGCCGTGGACGAGATCAAGGTCGGTGACAATGACACGCTGTCGGCCATGGTTGCGGCCATGATCAGCGCGGACAGGCTTATCATCCTCAGCAATATCGACGCTATCTTCGACAAGGACCCCTACCGTTACCATGACGCAAAGCCCATCAGCGAGATACAGCATATCGAGCAGTACAAAAGCTTTGACGAGGGCAAGAGCAGGTACGGGGTGGGCGGCATCAGGACAAAGATATCCGCGGCACGCCAGCTCGCCCGGATGGGGATCAGCACAACCATCGCAAACGGGAGGACGGACGGCATCGTGACGAAACTGGTCGATCAGTTCGCGCAGGGAAACGGGGCAGGGATCGGCACGACAGTTGTGGCCTCGCAGCGGAGGATCAGCGGTGCAAAGAAGTGGGTCAGCCTGCTTTTGAAATCGTCGGGCATCATCACCGTTGACGACGGCGCCCTGTCTGCCGTGCATAAAAACAAGAGCCTGCTCGCTGCGGGTATTCTCGGCACCAGCGGTACGTTCAAGCAGGGAGACGTTGTCAGTATAGCGGACGCCCGCGGACGCGAGATCGGCAGGGGTATTTCCAATTATTCGGTGACCGAGATCGGCATGATCAAGGGCAAAAAATCGTCGCAGATAAACGGTTCGCTGGGGTATTCCAAGGGTGATGAGGTTATCCACCGGGACAATCTCATACTGACTGCTTCATCGTCCGCCCCGGGCAGAGGGGAATGAGGCAGGCAAAGGATCGGTGTCATGAATAAAAACGATGTAACGGACAGGGCGCACAGGGCGAAGCAAGCGGGCCTGACACTGGGTGCTGCCGGCACGGCAAAAAAAGACCGGGCACTCCAGAACATGGCCGACAGGCTCATGGATCAGCGCACGGTGATCATGGAGGCGAACGCCGTTGACATGGACAAAGCCCGCAAGCAGGGAGTGCCTGCCGCTTTCCTGGACAGGCTCGTCATCACGGAAAAAACGATCGCGTCCATGGTTGACAGTATCCGGGAGGTCCGCGCCTTGCGGGACCCTGTCGGGGAGATCACCAGGGCATGGACGCGTCCCAACGGATTGCTGGTCGGCAGGATGCGCATCCCGCTCGGGGTCATCCTGATGATCTACGAAGCCAGGCCGAACGTCACGGCAGATGCATCGGCACTGTGCATAAAATCGGGCAACGCCGTCATCCTCAAGGGAGGGTCCGAAGCTATTCATTCGAACAGGGCGATTGCCGGTGTGCTGTCGGATGCCCTGAAGGGCGCGGATCTGCCCTCCGAAGCCATCCAGTTGATCGATACGCCGGACAAGGACGTGCTGTACGAGTTCCTGAAACAGGATGAACTCATCGACCTGGTCATCCCCAGGGGCGGCGAGGGGCTGATACGCGCGGTGGCAGAACATTCGCGGATCCCGGTGCTGAAACACTACAAAGGCATCTGTCACATCTTCGTCGATGCTGATGCGGATCTGTCCATGGCGGACAGCGTGTGCTTCAATGCAAAGGTGCAGCGGCCGGGCGTGTGCAACGCCATGGAAACCCTGCTCGTGCACAAGGATAGTGCGGCGGAGTTTCTGCCCGGGATGATAGACCGGTATACCAAAGCAGGGGTCGAGATACGGGGCTGCGAGCGGACGCAAAAGATAGTACCGGGGATACAACCTGCGTCCGAGCAGGACTGGTTTACGGAGTACCTCGATCTGATTCTGTCCGTCAGGGTAGTGGACTCGATCGATCAGGCGATCGAGCACATCAACAAGTATGGGTCCCACCACACGGACTCCATTATCACGAAGAACGTCGAACACTCGATGCGGTTTTTCCGCGAGGTTGATTCATCCACGGTCCTGGTCAATGCCTCCACCCGGTTCAGTGACGGGTTCCAGCTCGGACTCGGTGCGGAGATAGGCATATCCACGTCGAAACTGCATGCGTTCGGACCCATGGGACTCGAGGAACTCACGGCGCAGAAGTTCGTCATCATGGGTAACGGCCAGATACGGGAGTAGGTGCGGGCATGACGGAATACGCTGGAGCGGTATGAGCGGATTGGGTATTCTCGGAGGCAGTTTCAATCCCATACATATCGGCCACCTGCGGGGCGCGGAAGAGGTGCGGCAGGGATTTTCGCTCGACAAAGTCCTGTTCGTACCGACGTACCTGCCGCCGCATAAGCCTGCGTCGTCGGTGCTGGACTATCGTCACCGGAAGGCCATGACCGGTCTGGCGATCGGGAGCAATCCCGGTTTTGAACTCGAGGACATCGAAGAACGGCTCCCGCCGCCGTCGTACAGTGTCAGGACCGTGCAGGCGCTGGCGGAAAAGTACGGGAGCAGTACCCAGCTCTATTTCATCCTCGGCGAGGATGACTTTGCGCACATCGATACCTGGTACGCTCCGTCCCTCCTGTTTTCCCTGTGCAGCATGATCGTGATCACGAGACACACCATTTCCGAAAACCTTTCCCAGCTCGTGCCTGTTGATTTTAAGAAGGAATTCTGGTATGCACAGAACGAAGGAATCCTGATGCATACCAGCGGTAAAAAGGTTTACCTGTCTTGTCTGCCGGTCCTTGATGTCTCATCAAGCCGGATACGCTCGCTCGTGCAGGAGCGCAGGTCGATACGGTATCTGACCCCGGAACCGGTACAGGAATACATTGAAAAGGAGAACCTGTACCATTCGTAATCCTACCCCGGATCGCGTAAAGAAGATCACAGCGCTCTTGTCCGATAAACTGGCGCAGGACATCGTTGTCA
>JAJYYW010000188.1 GCA_021800575.1 bacterium | reverse complement strand
AACCTGCCGAGAGGCTATGCCCTGTCTCCGGTGTCACACAAGCAGATCAAAATAACGAAGAACACCCCGTTCACCGTCATAGCGGACAGGAAGTATTATTTTGCATCGGAGCAGGAAAAACAGGAATTCCTCCAGAATCCGCAGAAGTATCTCCAGCAGCCGGTCCAGTCGGCACATCCCGACGAATAGCGCCTGGGAACAGAACAAGCGTATCTTACCCCGGGGACGATGTACGCATCGTCCTTTTTTTAAACCCCGGAGCTGCGAAAGGCGGGTTTGCCGATTGGCGTGAGCGGGCACATCAGTATCCCTGATCGATGGTGCCTTCCGCCCGCTCAAGCTGCGCAAGGGCAATGTTGTACTGGTAGATGGCCTGTATATACGCGGCACTGGTCGATGCAAACAGCGTTTCTGCATCGGTCAGCTCTATGATCGAGCCTGCACCGGTGGTATACCGCTCTTCGGCAAGCTCAAGATTCAGTCGTGCACTGTCCAGGGCCTTTTTCGATGCGGCGATACTGTCGTGCGCCTGCTGAAGGTTGAGGCCCGCCTGCTTTACCTGCAGGACGATGCCCTGCTTAAGCACATCCATCTGTGCCTGGACATTGTGCTGCCGTGCCTTTAATGCCTCATACTGGCCGTACGTGCTGAAGCCCGAGAAGAGGGGAAACTGCACGCCGACACCGATCGCCCAATTCCAGGTCATCGGAGTGTGATAGCCGGCCCAGCTATACCCGCCGGTACCGACGATAGACGGGAGATTGGATGCAAGGGTCGATCTTTCCGACTCCCGTATCCCCTGCTCCGTGGCAGACAGGGATTTCAGCTCTGACCTGTTGTCCAGTGCCTTCGTGATGGCATCCTGCACCCCAACATCCTGCGTTGTCGGCGTAATCGTGTCGATAATGGCAATCGTACTGGCCCCCTGGACTCCCATGGCATTGAGCAGGTTGACCATGGCGAGATCGACATTGTTTTTGGCGGTGATCATGGCAACCTCGGCATTGGCGTGATTCGTTTCCGCCGTGGCAACATCGATCCGCGATACCCTTCCGACACTGAAAAACCCCTGTGCCTGTTCAAGGTGCTTACCGCTCTCCCGGAGCACCTGGGCAGCGACCTCCGAATAGTGCTGTGCCGCAAGCAGTCCGTAGTAGCCCTGGGTTACATTGAAGATGACGTCCGATTTCGTGGTCTGTTCATCGTACCGGGATGCCGCAACAGCCTGCTGCTGTGCCCGTATCGCAAACAACCGCTGGCCGAAGTTCGTGAGCAGCCAGTTAAATCCGACCGATGCCGTGTAGTAGTCATAGGAGGTATTGCTCTCAGCCGGTATACCGCCCGTCGGCAGGAAGTGCGAAAAGGCGGGTGGAAAAACATAGTTGTTCGTCTCGCGCGTATACCCTCCCTGTGCGCTGATCCAGGGATACCATGCCGACCGTGACTGGGTTAACAACGCGCTGTTGACCTGCGTCACCGAAGAGCTTGCCCGGATTTGCGGCTGCTGCCGGAGTGCGATGTCGATACACTGCCTCAGTGAAAGGACCTGGCCATCCTGCGCGTACGCCGGGACAACCGCGGACAGGACCAGCAGGGTTAGCAACGCCGGCCACAGCGCCTGCACGGAAATCGATCGTGTGTTTCGCTTGTTCATTTCAGTTCCTCATCCTGTTTTACCGACCGCTTGAACCGCTCTTCGAAGATCGTGTACAATGTCGGGATGAGCAGCAAGGTCAGGAATGTCGATACGAGCAGTCCTCCGATAACGGCACGGGCGAGCGGCATGTTCGTTTCACTGCCGGTCCCGATGCCGATGGCCATGGGGATAAGCCCGAGGATCGTCGCAAGGCTGGTCATAAGAATGGGACGCAGCCTCGTTCTTCCGGCCTGAACCACCGCCGTGTGCAGCTCCACGCCCTCCATCCGCAGCCGGTTGGTATAGTCGACGAGCAGGATACCGTTGCTGACGACAATACCGATCATCATGATAACGCCCATGAACGACTCAATGGAAAGCGTCATGTTCGTCAGGAACAGCATCCACAGAACGCCGATCAGGCCCATGGGGACCGAGAACATGATGATAAAGGGATCGAGCAGGGACTTGAACTGCGACGCCATGATCATGTAGATCAGCATGATCGCCAGGAGGAGGGCGAACAGCATACTCGCGAATGCGCCCTTTTGCTGTGCGATCTCGCCGCTCATATCGATATAAAACCCTTCCGGGAGGTGGAGCTTCGCAAATTTGTTCGACAGGTCGCTCGCGACGTCGCCGAGGGGCCTGCCAGTCGCATTTGCCGTAATATGGATCACCCGCTGCTGATATTTCCGCTCTATCTGGACCGGTCCGACACCTGTGCTGATGCTTGCAATGTCCTTGAGGAATATCGTCTGTCCGTTGTAGGTCGGCAGGGGCAGGTTGTCGAGGTTCGCCAGGTCGTAGGTATACCGCTTGTCCATCTGGACAACGACGTAATACTCGTTGCCGGATATGGGATCCGTAAAGATGGAGGGAAAGATGTTCAGGCTCGAGCTCATGGCCGTCAGCACGGTGTTTGCCACGATTCTCTGGTTGACGCCCGCAAGTGCAGCCTTTTCACGGTCAACGTTGATATCGAGCTCGGGGTAGTTTTCCCGCCTGCTGATCATAACGTCCGTAACACCCTGCGTGTGGCGCATGACGGACGCCACGACCTCCGCCTCCTTGGCCGCTGTTCCGAGGTCATAGCCATAGAGTTCCACGTCGATAGGCGCCGTGGATCCGAAATTCATGACGCGGGACACGATCCCGCCTGCTAAAAAGTAGGTTTGTATCCCCGGTATCGCACCCTGGACACGTTTCCTGACAAGGTTCATGAGCTGGACATCCGATCTCTTCCTCTTGTCCGGGGTCACCAGGTTCACTTGGATCTGTGCCGTATCCGGTCCGGTGTTCTGACTCCATATCGCGGCAAACCCGCCCGGCATGCCCTCGTTGGTGATGATGGTTTTAAGGTCCCGTGCCGGGATCACCTCTTCTATCATGGCCTGGAGCTGTTTGATGTACTGGTCCGTGATCCTCAGCCGTGTCCCGATCGGGGCACGGACGATGAGCGTGAACTGGCTTTCATCCGTTTCGGGGAAAAATTCAGTCCCGATGAATTTCACCAGCAGTAGAGAGACGACAAAGAACCCGCCGATACCGTAGACCACGGCTTTCCGGTGCGATAGGGCCCACTGGAGCATGGATTGATACGTGTTGTCGATCCGGTCAAAAAATGCCCTGCTCCGCGCAAAGACCCGTTCATACAGCCGCTTTGACTGCACGTTGTACTCGCGCTCCGGCTTGAGGTACTTCTTCGTCAGCGCTGGAATGACGGTCAGCGAAACAAAGTACGAGGCAATGAGCGCAAAGGAGATAGTCAGGGCAAAGGGTTCGAATAATAGTTTCGCGATACCGGTGATGAACACGACCGGGAAGAACACGGAGATCGTCGTTATGGTCGATGCAAGCACGGGCATGGCGACCTCTTCCGTGCCATCGAGGGCCGCCCTGATGGGACTCTTGCCGAGGCCCCGGTGCCGGTAAATATTTTCGAGCACAACAATGGCATCGTCCACGAGCCTTCCGACACTGAGGGTCAGGGCGCCGAGGGTGAACGTGTTGAGCGTCTGGTGACCGACAAAGTAGAGCAGGATGAACGTGACCATGACCGACAGAGGAATGGAAAGCGATATGATCAGGGTGCTCGTGAAGCTTCTCAGAAAGATCAGGATGATGAAAAACGCAAGCAGGGATCCCTGGATCGCCTCGTGGATAAGGCTGTCGATGGCCTGCTTGATATAGACGGATTGATCGAAGGTGAGGTTGAACTTGACCCCGGGCGGAATGTTCAGGAGGTGGGGCAGCAGTGCTTTCACCTCGTTGACCACATCGACGGTGTTTGCACCGGGGGTCTTGTTGACCATCAGGTAAACACCCTGTTTGCCGTTAATCCGGGCGATGTTGGTCTGCGTCTGCGAGCTGTCGACCACGTGGCCCACGTCGCTGATATGGATGGGCACGCCGTTGGAAACCTTGACCACGATGTTGTTCATAGGCGGGATGGTTTTGAACTGGTTGGTCGTGAACAGGTTGTAGTCGAGATTATTCAGCTTGATATCGCCGCTGGGTTGTATGAAATTGGCATTGTTCACAGCATTGATCACGTCCATGAATGAAACATTTTCCGCGATGAGCTTTTCGGGGTTC
>JAJYYW010000187.1 GCA_021800575.1 bacterium | reverse complement strand
GGGACACGGCACCCATGTTACCGGCATCGCGGACAGCAGCAATAGTAAATATACCGGCATGGCGCCCGATGCCATGCTGGTCATCGTCAAGACAAACATGCAGGAAAACGAGATCGTCGACGGTATCAGCTATATCTTTTCCCTTGCATCGCGCTACCAGGTGCCCGCTGTCATCAACATGAGCCTTGGTGCACAGTACTATGCGCACGATAATTCCTCTGCCACGGAACAGGCCATCGACGGGCTCGTGAACGGCGCGCCCGGCCGGGCGGTCGTCGTTGCGGCAGGAAACGACGGTGCAAACCCGATCCACATCGGGCTGACCGCTGTGACCGGTACAACGTACGCATCTTATTTTTCCGTGGTATCTGTCGTCAGCGGCAGTGTGAACACGGCCGAACTGCAGGCCTGGTATTATACCACAACGACAACCAACTCCGACCTTGCATTCGCTGTGGGTGTCGTGGACCCCTCAACAGGTGCCATCATTGCGGCGACGCCTTTTACGACACCGACAGACCCCTCTGCACAGGCGCTTTCCGCATCCCTCGCAAATTATGGATATGCCACCATAGAGGGCGGTTCTGTCCCGGTCAGCACCACCACGGAAGGACAAAACGAGGTCATTGTTCAGATATCAGACAACGGAAGCTCTACGATAAATCTTGCAAATTCCACCTCCTCGTACCGGTATGTCCTGCTGGTACAGAACAACAGTCCGTTCGCCCAGCCGCTGAACGGGTGGTTTGATTCAGAAAACGCCCTGTTCGATACCATGACGACAACACCGGTTTCCGGCTACCAACTCATCAAGGGCGATACCTCGGACACGGTTTCATTCCCTGCAACAGCCCGGTCCGCCATTGCTGTCGGTTCTTTTGTTACCAGGAATGACTGGCCTACAGAGGCGTCGACGACACAGCCCGCCTGCATTACCCTGGACGGTGTCCACTGTTATGAGCCGCCCATTGGCAGCCTGTCGTTTTTTTCCAGCAAGGGACCTACACCAAACCCAACTGCAACCGGGATAAAACCAGACATCACTGCACCGGGCGAGGTGATCGTATCGGCCCTGTCTGCACAGGCATCATTTCCCGCAGACCAGATAACCCCGGATGGCCAGCACCTCGCTGACCTCGGTACCAGCATGGCGTGTCCGCATGTCACAGGCGCGGTAGCCCTGCTGTTCGACAGAAACGATGCCCTCGACATCACACAGACGATGAGCGTCCTCGGATCGAGCGCAACGACGAATACCTACACAGGTTCTGTGCCGAACAACGAGTGGGGATCCGGTATGCTCAATGCCCTCAACCTCGTACAAACGGTTTCAGAAACGCCGACACCGACAACCGGTCCCGTCATCACCGATGTCAATATGGACTCGGTGAGCACGTCCGGTGCCACGATCACCTGGGCAACGGACCGGCTCAGCTCAAGCCATGTTTCCTACTGGATAGCATCGGACCCCACAGGAACGACGCTCACCACGGGCACGACAACCATGACAGAGGCGCATAGGGTCGATCTAACCGGACTCAAAGCACACACATCGTATGCATACCAGGTCATTTCAACCGATCCGTACGGAAACACCTCGATCTACCCGGCCGCAGGCGCGTTGTCATTTGCAACCCGGGAAAACAAGTCTTCAGGCTGTATGTGCGAACAGTCTGCCGGTCCGTTCAATGCCGGTGACCTGCTGCCGTACCTTCTGTTGTTTCTGGGATGGCTTGTTTGTATCAAACTGTTCGGACGAAAGGACGGCCTGCTGCCGTGAACCGCGGTTCATCCGCGCGGTACTCCGGTCCGGGTGGTGCCGGGCACGTGGTTTGTTACGCCGTTGCAGCCGGGTAGACGAAGAAAGCAGTAACTATTGACTAACCGCTTATTCTGTATATACTTATTTTTTGATTCCAGAAAGGCAAGGAGGGAAGACTTTACATGACCTGCGGGATAGTAAGAGATGGAGAAAACTTCGAGCAGGCGCTGCGACGATTCAAGAAGCTCGTTGAACGGGCCGGTATCCAGACCGAGCTCAGAAAACGCGAGTACTACGAAAAGCCAAGCGTCGAACGGAAAAGAAAAGAGATCGCAGCGAAGAAACGCGTCTACAAAAAATTGAAAAAATTATCCTACCTGTGATGTAAGTATGACAGGATGCGTTCATGGGACCCACCGGGGAAAATCAAATCAGAGAAATTAAGGAGCGAATAAACATAGTTGATGTCATAGGCGGCTATGTAACCTTAAAAAAAAGCGGTGAAAACTTTGTAGGATTGTGCCCCTTCCACAATGAAAAAACACCTTCTTTTACCGTGAACGAAAAGAAAGGTGTTTTTCATTGTTTCGGGTGCGGAGCAGGCGGTGATGTCATCAGCTTTCTCACACGGATCAGGAATGAAACGTTCCCGGATACCGTCCGGTACCTCGCACAGGTCGCGGGAGTACAGCTCGAAGAAAGAGACTCCGACAAAAACCGGACCACGTACTACGCAATCAACGAACAGCTCGCCGGCTATTATCACTCCCTTCTGTTCTCCACCCCCTCCGGTAAAAAGGCTTTTCAGTACCTCACCGTGGAGAGAGGACTGACGACCAAAACGGTCAACGATTTTATGATCGGATACGCACCCAATGCATGGGACACTGCGGTATCGTTCCTCAGGACACGCCGGCTACCGCTTTCTATGGCACTCGACCTTGGCATCATCATGAAAAAGCAGACCGGTCATGACTATTTCGACCGGTTCAGAGGCAGAATCATGTTTCCCATCAAGGACTACCGGGATCGGATTATCGCTTTCGGCGGGAGAACGTACGGGGGCGATGATCCAAAATACCTGAACTCACCGGATTCAGACCTCTACAAAAAGGGAACAACCCTGTACGGCATTGAGAAGGCACGCCCGCATATTGGACAGACGGGGTATGCCGTATTCGTTGAAGGTTATATGGATGTGCTCCTGATGCACCAGCATGGATTCAACAACACCGTTGCCACCACCGGCACTGCGGTGAGCGCTTACCATGCCCACACCGTGGCCCGCATCGGACAGGGCGTTGTATTTCTGTTCGACGGTGACGAGGCCGGAGAAAAAGCAGCGTCCCGGACGCTCGAGGTCATTATAGACTCGGAAATAGAAGGCAAATTTGCAGTCCTGCCCCGCGGGTACGATCCTGACACCTTCGTCATCCGGCACGGAGACGATGCCATGAAACAACTCATCGGGCAGGCACAGCCGCTCTTCGACTACTATGTCAAACGGGCGTTACAGGGGGCGCCGGACGATATAACCGGGAGGGTAAAGGCCATTAATAACGTCATCGTACTGCTCAAAAAACTGCAGAACTCCCCCATAAAACAGGAATTATACATCAAGCGGCTTGCTGCGTTGTCCGGGATTTCCGAGTCGTCGATCCGATCGGCTTTTACTACAGCGGGACAAAAACCGTACACCCAGGGTCCTGCCCCTGCCCGGGTTCCGGCCAGGGACACCGGCAGGGTGGAACTCACGATTTTGACGATACTTATTGACCAGCCGGAAAAAGTGCATATTCTATTAAATGACCGTGCCGTTGATTTTTTCACGAACAAGGATATTGCCGCAGCCGTACGACGCATTAAAGAGTTATACGATAACGGGATCAAAGATGTCAGAGGCTGCATATTTCAGCAGGTAACGGATGAACAACAAAAGGCTGTTATCTCTGCGGCGATGCTCAACAATCTGAGCGGTGAAAATATCGATGTTTTGTATGAATACGCAGTGAACAAAATAAAGCGTTCATACTATGTTACCGAGCAAAAAAGACTCTCGGGGGAGATCGCGAAATCAAAATCCTCGGGGAGCGGCGGCGCAGCTGAAACGCTGCTAAAAAGAAAAAAGGAGATTGCGGTTTTTCATAAACAGTAATGTATGCCGGACAATAAAAAGAACAAAAAAAAGACGCACAGTGTGCACAAGCCGGGAACGCAGAAGAAACCTGCTAAAATTGCAGACAACAAGCTCAATGATAGTGTCGAGAAACTCATTACCCTGGGCAAGGGCAAAGGGTTTTTAACATTCGAGGAGGTCAACAACCTTCTTCCCGCAGAGATCATTTCGCCGGACCAGATCGACGAGGTCATGAACATGTTCGGAGAACTGGACATCGAGGTCGTCGACTCAAGCAAAAGCATCAAGGTGCAAAACTACCAGGTGCAGGAAGAAGAGGAAGAAGAACTGGCAGCAAGAG
>JAJYYW010000186.1 GCA_021800575.1 bacterium | reverse complement strand
TCACATATGCCTGAAAATCGCCGGTCTGGATCTTTCGGAGCCTGGTCGATGCCCACTGTGTGATCGAAGCGGACCCGTTCACCGCACCGTCAACGATCCCCACATCAAAGAATTTCCACAAGACATACTCCGAAACCAGCATCAGGGGACGGATGATAACCGCGGTGTAGATCTCATCGACGTAGTACTTGTTGAGCAGCAGGTGGTACAGAACGGGCTGGGCTTCGGCAGCACGCTTCGCAGGCTGCATCTTCATCTTTACATAAATGTACCATGCCACCAGAACCCCCGCTATAGCCATGATGCTCGATCCGATCATAAGCCATGCGTCTATCGAGACTGCCATTTCAGGCAACGCCGGCGCTGTGTGGAATACGGGTGCGAGATAGTTCACAAACAGATCCGAATTATGCCAGCCGACGATGTTGCCGAGCAGCTGCGGCACACCGATATAGCCGCCGATAACGGACAGGACCGCAAGTGCCATTAGCGGGATGGTCATGACCTTCGGTGACTCGTGGACATGCTCCGCGGCATGCTTGTCGACGCGGCTCTCTCCGTAAAACGTCATGTAGATAAGCCGGAAGATATATAAGGCGGTCAGCAGTGCCGTTACAAAACCAAGCAGCCAGATGAACCAGTGTCCCGACGCGTAGGCAGCCGAAAGAATACTGTCCTTGCTGAAGAACCCGGAAAGACCGGGTATGCCGGATATTGCGAGCGCTGCCGCAAGAAAGACCGCATGGGTTACCGGGATCTTGTTCTTCAGGCCTCCCATCTTCCTCATGTCCTGCTCGCCGGAAAGGGCGTGGATCACGCTGCCCGCACCGAGGAAGAGCAGTGCTTTGAAAAATGCGTGCGTCATAAGGTGGAAGATACCGGCACTGAATGCGCCCACGCCGACGCCGACGAACATGTACCCGAGCTGGCTGATCGTAGAGTAGGCAAGCACCCTCTTGATGTCATTCTGCACAAGGCCGATGGTGGCCGCATACAGGGCGGTCAATCCTCCCACGACCGCGACGACCTCGAGCGCCGTGGGGGCGAGCACGTACAAAAAGTTCATCCGCGCTATCATGTAGACACCCGCGGTTACCATCGTTGCGGCATGGATAAGTGCACTCACCGGCGTCGGACCTTCCATGGCATCGGGCAACCACACGTACAGGGGAAGCTGCGCCGATTTTCCGGTGGCCCCGACAAACAGCAGGATACCGACAACGGTCAGTATCTTGGGTGAAATGAGGGATATGTGGGCCGCCATGGTGGTAAAGTCGAGTGTCAGGATGCCCTTGGATGCAAATGCAGACGCGAGCAGGAACACACCAAGTAAAAAGCCGTAATCGCCGATCCGGTTCGTTATGAATGCTTTTTTGCCAGCATTGGCGGCAGAGTCCTTTTCATACCAGAATCCTATCAACAGGTAGGAGCACAGGCCAACGCCTTCCCATCCGACGAACATGAGTATAATGTTCGATGAAAGTACCAGCAGCAGCATGGAGAACATGAACAGGTTCAGGTATGCGAAGAACCTTGAGTAACTCCTGTCCCCGTGCATGTAACCGATGGAATAGACGTGGATCAGGAAACCGACACCCGTGACGACCAGCAGCATGACCGAGGTCAGAGGATCGACCATGAGCTGAAAATCGATCGTGAGGCTCCCTGAATGGATCCACGTGTACACCGTGTCCGTTATAAGCCGCGCATCCGGCGGCAGGGAAAGAAGCCGGAAGAACACATACACCGCAATCGAAAAACTCACCAGCACCGTCGCATTGGCGATCAGGCCGACGGTCTTATTGCCGAGGCGGTGTCCGGCAAGGCCGTTCACCAGAAAACCGAGCAGGGGAAAAAATAAGATATATCGTACGATATTCAATTCCATGAAATCACCACTTCAGCTTTTTCAGGTCGTCGATCTTGACCATGCCCACCATCTTGAACACCTTGACCACGAGCGCAAGGGCTATGGCTGTCTCCGCCGCGGCTATCGTTATAACCATAATGACAAAGATCTGTCCGTCCATCGTGTGCAGGTACCGGGACGCCGAAACGAACAGGATATTGACCGCGTTCAACATAAGCTCGAGGGAGACCAGCACAATGATCAGGTTGCGGCGCATCGCAACACCGACCATACCGATGGCAAACAACACAAAACTCAACAGAACAAGCATCTGATAGCTCATATCTTGGTCCTCTTTTTGACAAAAGTTATCGCGCCAAAGACGCCGACCAGAAGAACAAACGACGCAAGCTCAAACGGCAGGACGTAATACCGCATCAGATTGAAACCTATATTTTCCGCAGAACCGAACCCGACAACCGTGAACCCTCCCGGCATCTTTAATACTCCCCGTGCCATGAATAACGAGACCAGCAGGACCAACATGATGAGGATGTAGGATACTATGGTTGATACCTTGTACCGGACCGGCGCGGCTGCCTCCTTGTTCAGGTTAAAGATCATAATGATGAACAGGAACATGATCAGCATGGCCCCAACATAGATGATAACCTGAACAGCGGCCAGGAACGGTGCACCGAGCAGAACGAACAGAAACGATGTCAGGAAAAATGCCGCACCCATGGACAGGGCACTATACACCGGGTTTCCCGCAACGACAGCATAGATGTAGGTCAGTATCAGAAGCACTGCGGCTATCGCGAACAGAACATGGCTTATCATTGTATGACCTTCCTCAATTCTTTCCTCTGTATGGCCAGCTCCGGTCTCTGCCGTGCAACAAGGCTGTAGAACGACGTCATGGTGATTGCATTCTCGGGGCATGCTTCGACACAATACCCGCAGTAGGCACACCGTGTAAGGTCGACCTCGAATATCTTCGGGCTCCTCTCCTTGCGCGGATCGGGGGATTCCTCGGGTTCAATGTAGATGGCAAAGAACGGACACACCGTCTCGCACATCTTGCACGCAACGCACCGTCCCAGATCCCCGTCAACGAGCAGCGCATGCTTGCCCCTGAAATTCATGGTGACTTCGATCCTGTCGACGAGCTGCTGCGCGTCCTTGTCCATGACCTTCATGACTTCCTGGGTATTGCCTTTGATCGTCAGTTTTTCCTCGGGATAGTTGAGCGCGAATTTTTTCCGCACAAAAAAGTGTTTGATCGTAACACCGAGGCCCCGGAGTATCTCGATGAGATAGACCGCTTCCTTAAGCGTATATTTTTTCTTTAGTTCTGCCATGGCTATATAACCCTGAACATCATAAGAACACCGGTAATAACGATATTAAGAATACCGAGGGGAATCAGCACCTTCCACCCCAGCGCCGTAAGCTGATCAAACCTGAACCTCGGTAGCGTCCAGCGCACCCAGAGGAACAGGAACAGGAAGAACCCGACCTTGATCACGAACGAGAGCACCTCCAGAACAGCCACCAGCCACTGCTGGAGGTGGAAGATGCCGAGCTTGGGGATGACGAATCCGATATTGTGGAGGTAGGGCACCTGCCAGCCGCCGAAATACAGCGTTGCAAGCAGTGCCGATGCCGTGATCATGGCTGCGTACTCCCCCATGAAGAAGAACGCGAATTTCATACTCGAATATTCCGTATGGTAGCCTCCCACCAGCTCCGATTCCGCTTCCGGGAGGTCAAACGGTACCCTGTTGGTCTCTGCAAACACACTCACCAGAAAAATAATGAAACCGAGGGGCTGGACGAGAACGCCCCACTTGGGAATGGCGTTGAACCACAGCCCTCCCTGATACAGGGCGATTTTGCTCAGGCTGAGGGTGCCGAACACCATCAGGATGCCGATCACCGCGAGACCCATCGAAATCTCGTAACTGATAAACTGCGAAGCGGAACGCAGTCCGCCCAGCAGGGAGAATTTGTTATTCGAAGCCCAGCCTCCCACGATGATGCCGAAGATACCCATGGACGCCATCGCAAAAACGTACAGGATGCCGACATTGAAGTCCGCTATCTGGAGATTGATGACTCTGCCGTGCAGGAAGAGATCATGTCCGAAGGGGATAACGGCGAACGTGAGCATGGCCGGCATAATGGCCATCATCGGGGCAACCGTGTACAGGAACTTGTTTGCCTCGATCGGGGTTATGTCCTCTTTCATGATAAATTTAAGACCGTCGGCGAGTGGCTGGAGTAATCCTCCGGGGCCGACCCTGTTCGGACCGAACCTGTCCTGCATGAAAGCGCTCACCCGTCTTTCCGCAAAGGTAAGATAGGCCACGGTCGTCAGGAGGACGACAAACACAA
>JAJYYW010000185.1 GCA_021800575.1 bacterium | reverse complement strand
TTCCGATCTATGGAAAAAGATACGGTATCAAGGACCCGGTGTTCTCCATCCGCAGTCTTGTAGGATACCGTAATACCTCTGGCTTCCAATAAGTGTGCCATGCATATTCATTGCCAGTTTGACCGCGTCTTGTCAAATACTCGGATACACGGCAGGGCTATAGACACACGCGGTACTTGTTGAGAATAAGGACGGGATTGTAGGACATTTTTGACCGCCGCAGGCCTTCGTTCCCCAGGTCTTGCTCGCGGTTGATATACCGGTAGGACCCGCAGATGTGCTCGCACAGCTGCTGGTTGATCACCTGGGGTATGCCCTCGTACGCGGGGTCGTACTTTTCTATATGGATAACCGCTGTATCGGGATTCAACTGTTCTGCAAGCGAGAACGCCCTGACCGTCCCGTCCACGAGGATCGCGCTGCCCTTGAGTCCAAGCCCGGTGAGGTGGGTCAGCGCCTCCCTCGTTGCAACCAGATCCGGCTCGAGCGACGGGTCCTGCTTGCTGTGGTACCAGGTCTCGGCCAGATGTATGCAATCATCCACCAGCGCCTCGCTGATGTCCGCATACGCGGAGACGTAGTTCGCTTTGAATTTTCTTATGTGATTGCGCTTGCCGTCGTACTTGCGCCCCCGCAGGCCGATCAGGTCGGATGCAAGGTATACGTAATCGGCATTATCGCGATCGTCTTCATACACCAGCGAGGGAACTGCCTGTTTGAGTGCATCGAGATACCGCTCTTCCACTCTGAAGAGCTTGAGGGACGTACCGTCTTTCCTGACCGCAGCCGCGAGCCGGCCAACGGCCTGCAGGTATGCTTCCGTATCCTTCGCAATGATCATGAAAAATTCGATCCCTGCCCTGTCTGTTCCCCTGATGCACAGGGC
Source organism: bacterium (assembly GCA_021800575.1). Classification (GTDB taxonomy): domain Bacteria; phylum JAMCPX01; class JAMCPX01; order JAMCPX01; family JAMCPX01; genus JAJYLM01. The sequence continues at coordinate 3,389 of JAJYYW010000185.1, read as the reverse complement.
GTTGTCCATCCTGCACGCACGGAAACCGTACAGGTGGCGCCATATAAACAGGTTCGTAAAGGTATACTCAGAACCCTGCGGGGGATTGAGTCCGAGCAGCTCGTCGAACAACGGTTTCGTCTCGAGCGTTATGTCTGAAAAAGCCGGGAATACCTTGATGTCTGTCTGAAGTTCTGGAATCATTTCCATAATTATTATAAATTAACTCATGTTAAAAAAATTTCAATGACTCCTGTTGAGCAGCCCCCGTGTTCTGCTTTACATACCACTGTATTTCGGATTAATGATGTTGCATGAAGGTAAAGAACACGGCTCTCAATAAAGTGCTTCTGATCGGCGCACTCTCATTGCTTACCATCCTGTTTCATTACCTGTACGGTATGTCAGGGTCAGCGGTGCTCGAGGCCTTCCACAGACGGCTGTGCTATATCCCCATCGTACTCGGCGGACTGTGGTTCGGCGTCTACGGCGGCCTTGCGACCGCTGCCGGTATCTCGGCCGCAGTCGTGCCGTTCATCTACCTGCACCGGTCCATGGGACATGACTTCGTCTCCGGAGAGCTCGTGGAGCTCCTGTTCTATCTGGTTATCGGGGCCCTTACCGGCGTGCTCTCGGATGCGCAGAAAAGACAACGGAAAAGAAACGATGAACTGCAGGAACAGCTGAGGGCGTCCGAGCGCCTGTCGACCATCGGCGAGTTGTTTGCGTACCTGATGCACGAGATCAAAAACCCCTTAGGCGCAATCCAGGGAGCGGCGGACATCGTTGCCGATACGTCCGTCGATCCCCGCCGTAAGCTCGAATTTGCCGGCCTGCTGAAAAGCGAAATCAACAGGCTTAGCCGCACGCTCAACTCCATGCTGTCCTACACCCGGATGAAACTCAATCCCGGGGCCTGTACGATCACCGCCGAGATAAACAGACTGCTCCAGTTACTGCGTCCCCAGGCCGAGAAAAACAATGTCCGGATCAATCTTTTCTTTCAGGAAGCGCCTGATATCCAGGCTGACTGCGACAAACTCAGACAGGTGTTTATCAACCTGATACTCAACGCGATAGAGGCCATGCCTGCAGGCGGTAAACTGGATATTGCCGTGCGGAGAAAGGACAGCGCCACGGTCGAGATCGTGTTTCAGGATACCGGACCCGGTATACGGCCCGAGCATATCAACAGCCTTGGTAAACCGTTGTTCACGACCAAGCCGGCGGGTACGGGACTGGGCCTCGCAATATCGAAGCGCATTGTTGAGGAACACAAAGGCAAACTCCTGATAGAAAGCAAGCCGGGCGAGGGAACCGTCTGTACCGTGAGGCTTCCATGCAACGTGTGAATGTTCTGATCGTCGACGACAACGAGGTCCAGAGAAAGGTCATCGAGTTCAATTTGGACCGGGAGGGATACGATGCCGCCGGTGCCGGAACAATCCGCGAAGCCCTCCTCTCTATGAAGGAGCGCCTGCCTGCCCTGGTTATAACTGATGTCATGCTGCCGGACGGAAACGGCATCGATCTTCTCGAGCAGCTGCTGCGCACAAACCCCGGGCTGCCAGTCATCGTGATAACGGCCTTCGGGACCATCCGCATGGCCGTGGAGGCGATCAAGAAGGGCGCGTACGATTACCTGACAAAGCCCTTTGAAAAGGAAGAGCTTTCCCTGGTTGTCCGGCAGGCATTACAAGGCAGGGAACTGCCGCAGGACATAAACAGGTACGGCATTATCGGCACATCGCCTGCCATCACCGAGATCCTCGGCATGATACAGCGTATAGCCGATGCTGACGCACCGGTCCTTATCACCGGAGAATCCGGAACCGGTAAGGAGGTTGTCGCGCAGGCAATTCACGCGGCAGGCAGCAGGCGTGGCAGGCCATTCGTGGCGATCAACTGTGCGGCCATCCCGCATGACCTGCTCGAGGCTGAGCTGTTCGGATATGCAAAAGGCGCGTTCACCGGTGCCCTGAAAGATAAAGAGGGCAAGTTTGCGCTCGCCGATAAGGGGACTCTGTTCCTCGACGAGATCGGGAGTATGGACAGTGCCCTGCAGCCTAAGCTCCTCAGGGTATTGGAAACCGGACGGGTGGAACGGCTCGGGGACGTTACGGCCCGGCAGATCGAAACCAGGATCATAGCAGCCACGAATGCTGACCTGCGCAGCCTCGTACAAAAGGGTGCGTTCCGCGAAGACCTCTACTACCGGTTGCAGGTGATCCCTATTAACATCCCGCCGCTGCGGGAGCGGACAGAGGACATACCGTTGCTCGCCCGGCACTTTGCAGCAGCGTATGCACCACGGGGGCAGATGGTCATCAGTGATGAAGCCATGGACCGGATCGTGCGGCACCCCTGGTACGGGAACGTCCGCGAGCTCCAGAATTTCATCCGCAGGATCGCGGTGGTCAAGGGCAGCGGCACACTGTCGCTTCAGGACGCTGTATCCAACCTGCCGGAACCACTGGTGACCCGCGACCTCCCGGATTCACCCGCCGGCGAATCCATGGACGATGCAGAAAAAAGGATGATCGTAACGGCCCTCAACAAAAGCGGGAATACTATTTCGCGAGCTGCCCGGATGTTGAAGATACCGCGGCACAAGCTCATTTACAGAATGCAAAAGTACGGGCTGAAGCCTCCACCGGGAAAACGGGGGTAACGCTGGTGCGCTCTTCCGTGCGGACGGGTACAGAACATGCATAAAAAAGGGCGACCTGAGTCGCCTTTTTGAAGAGCTTCACAATCGTACAGACTTGTGAGCTGATCTCTGATACTAATATAAGTACCATGACCCACGGATTCAAGTAGCGCTGTGAACAACGAGGCGGATTTGTTATGTGCGCACCCTTGTGTTCCACCAAAGGGAGGGCATCGTGCACGATGCCCCTGTAAAAATACGGTGTTTCGGCTCGTTTCTCGCCATGGTGTGTGCGCAGGCCCTAACTCATTGACACCGGTACGATTCGGGGGTAATCTTCGCCAGAAGCGGGATGACGGGCTGCATGACCTGCCTCCCGGTTGCATACAATTACTATCACTTTATAAAAAGGACTTGTTATCATGGCCCAACAGACGTTCGCACTCAAAACGCTCATCCGGAAAGTATTCTGGTTCGTCAATTTCGGCACCATGCTGAAGCTGACCATACACTGGCTGCCGCGCGCCAGAAGACCCTTTGTCATCTTCGAAGATACAACGTATACCTACCGGGAGGTCTACGCGGAGTCGATGCGCTATGCACGCTTTTTCCTGTATCACCGGGAAAAGCTGATCCGCAGCGGCAGGCTCGAAGAAAAAGACCGGATGACGGTCGGCATCTACCAGGAAAACACGCCGGACTTCCTGTTTGCGGCATTCGGCGCAGGGTTGAGCAACTGCGTCCTGTTCGCCGTCAATAC
>JAJYYW010000184.1 GCA_021800575.1 bacterium | reverse complement strand
ACGTTATGCTCGACATCATGTACGATATACCGTCCCGCAGCGGTGTCAACGAATGTATCATCAATGCTGACGTCATATTCAAACAGAGTGAACCGTTGCTCACGTACGAAAAGAAGGCGGAGGCGGGCGGAACAAAATGACCACCGGTACCGAAAAAATCAGGGTTCCGTTACTCCCGCTGCGGGACATCGTTGTCTTCCCGTACCAGACAACCCCGCTGATCGTTGGCAGGCAGAAGTCGGTCAACGCAGTCAAGGAGGCCATCAGGAACAACTCGATGATCTTCACGGTCATGCAGAAGGACCAGAAGGTGGAGGACCCGTCCGAAAACGATCTTCAGAGAAGCGGCACGCTGTCTTCCATCGAGCACCCCATCATCGAGAGCGACAGCATCAAGCTCCTCGTCAAGGGTGTACGGAGGGCGAGGATCCTGTCGTACCGGGAGAACGAACTGTACGGAGAGGTGGAAGTCGAGCCCGTGGGCGACACGACCGCCGGCAGCCCGGAGATCGAGGCATTGAAGCGGCAGCTTGTTTCGGCATTCACGGATTATACCAAGAACACGAATCTCGTCGCTCCGGAGATTGTGAGCTACATAGCATCGGTCGATAACCCAGAGATTGTAGCCAACACCATCGCGGGCAATATCAAGATGAAGGCTGAAGACAAGCAGGCATTGATGGAAATAGAGGACCTTGAACAGTACATGACCCGGATCATGGAGAGGCTGTTCGGGGAGATCGAGATCATCGATCTCGAAAAGAGAATAAAGGCGCAGGTTAAGAAGCAGACTGAAAAAGCGCAGAAGGAATATTACCTCAACGAACAGATGCGCGCGATCCAGAAAGAGCTCGGCGAAAAGGACGAATTCAAGACGGAGATTAGGGAATTGGAGGAACGCATCAGGAAGAAAAAGATGTCCGATGAGGCCGCCAAGCGGTGCAAGGGCGAGCTCAAGAAGCTGAAGATGATGTCGCCCATGAGTGCCGAGGCCGCCGTGGTCCGCGGCTACCTTGAGTGGATCCTCTCCCTTCCCTGGTATGATTACACGGACGAAAAGAAGGACATCAACGAGGCAAAGAAGATCCTGGACAGGGATCACTACGGCCTGGTGCAGATCAAGGAAAGGATTCTCGAGTTCCTCGCCGTCAAAGCGCTCAGTCCCGAAGCCAAGGGGCCGATCCTGTGTTTCGTTGGCCCTCCGGGTGTCGGAAAAACATCGCTTGCAAAGTCCATAGCGGAGGCGACCGGACGGAATTTTGTCAGGCAATCACTCGGCGGTGTGCGGGATGAGGCAGAGATCCGCGGGCACCGGAGGACCTATGTGAGTGCGCTCCCGGGCAAGATCATTCAATCTATGCGCAAGGCGGGCTCGTCGAACCCGGTTTTTCTGTTCGACGAGATCGACAAGATGAGCATGGATTTCAGGGGGGATCCGTCCGCAGCCCTGCTCGAGGTGCTGGATCCGGAGCAGAACCATGTGTTTAACGATCATTACCTCGATCTCGACTATGATCTCTCCAAGGTCATGTTTATTACCACGGCGAATACCATGGCAGGCATACCTCCGGCACTGATCGATCGTCTCGAGATCATCCGTCTGCCCGGCTATATCGAGGTGGAAAAGCTCAATATCGCCCAGAAATTCCTTATTCCGAAACAGCTGGCAGCGAACGGTCTGACGCCGGAGAAGGTTGTGATGACCAAAGGAGCAATCGCCCAACTCATCAGGGACTACACCCGGGAGGCCGGTGTCAGGAACATCGAGCGGGAGATTGCAACGATACTCAGAAAGGTGGCGAAGCATATTCTGGAGACCGGGGAGAAGAGGAAAAAAACCGTGATCACGGCATCGAACCTCGATAAATACCTTGGCATTGCACGGTTCAAGAGGAGCGAGCTCGAGGAGCGGGACCTCGTGGGCGTAGCTACGGGGCTTGCGTGGACAGAGGCAGGCGGCGACATACTCGCGATCGAGTCGGCAGTCCTGCACGGGAAGGGCAAGCTCACGGTGACCGGCAAGCTGGGCGATACCATGAAAGAATCGGCGAGTGCGGCCATGAGCTATGTCAGGACCATATCGTCCGACCTTGGTCTGAAGAAAGAATTTTACAGAAAAATCGACGTGCATATCCACATACCCGAAGGTGCGATTCCCAAGGACGGCCCGTCTGCAGGCATCACGATAGCGACGTCGCTTGTTTCCGCCTTGACGAGGATCCCGGTCAAACGCGACCTTGCCATGACCGGTGAGATCACCCTGAGGGGCAGGGTGCTGCCGATAGGCGGTTTGAAGGAGAAGCTGATGGCGGCGATGCGTGCCCAGATACAGGAAGTGCTCATACCGAAGGATAACGAGAAGGATATTGCAGAGATACCCGACATCATCAAAAAGGCCCTCAGCATTGAGTTTGTAGAAAACATGGACCAGGTCATTGAAAAAGCGCTGCGGGTTGATACCCCTGACAAGATATGGAAGGGGAGGACGGAAAAACCCGTCCAGCTTCCGGGCGTGGACCAGCTCCACAACATTCCTTTGCCGCCGGCCCAATCCCATCCCAGCAATTAACCCGGACAATCCGCGGATGAAAAAGGTTATCGTTTGCCCGGACGCTGACCGGTTTCCCATGCCCTGACCAGGGCGCGCATCTCGGCGGCGTTGGCCTGCGTTGGATCAAGCGCAAGGCTTTTCCTGAAATACACGGCTGCACGGGCATCGTTGGCATAGTAGCGAGCCGTTATGTAGCCGAGCATACGCCATGACTCCGGGGAGTCCGGCCTCAGCGTGGTAATGGTGTCAAGGGTTGCTTTCGCATCATCGATGCGGTCCAGCCGTACGTAGAGGTACGCCAGATTATCGTAGGCAGGCACATAGGGCGCTGCGCCGGTTGCTTTGCCGTAGAGCGTCAGCGCCGATTCGGGGTGCTCCAGGGCCAGTTGTATATCCGCCAGTTCCGTGTAGATCATGGCCGTCAATTCAGCGGGTGTATTGCCGAGTCCGGGCAGGACCGCCGCATCCGCCGCACCACGTTTCTTCAGGGAGGCGAGCTGATCCAGCGCTTCGTTCAGCACAGCCTGTGCCCTGCCGTAATCATGCTGATCGGCGTAGCCTTTGCCCACGAGGTATTTCATTGTCACGAAGTCGGGCGTTTCCCGGAGCAGCTGCGTGCCGTAGGCAATGCCCTGGGCGTTCTCATGAGCCCGGAAATAGCTTATCGCGAGGTTCCGTACGACATAGGGGTCGCTTCCGACGGCCTTCAGGGAGCTCTCCCACAAGGATACGTCGCTTTTCCACACGAACTGCCGTTCAAATCCAAGGACCGCGAACAGGGTCACGAGGACAACGAGGAATCCCCGGGTAAAGGCCCCGGCGGGAATGCTGTCGACAGCTATAACGAGGAGCGTATAGATACCGATGGAGGGGATGTACAGGTACCAGTTTGCATAAAAAGGCGTCGCGATGATCCCGTAATACGGGAGCATGTTCACGAAATACCACAGTGCCCAGAATGCTGGCCGCCGGTCTTCGCGTTTCAGGAGCAGGCGTATGCCGGCAGCCAGCAGCAGGAGGGCCGCTATACCGAGCATGAATACCGTACCGGTGATCCGGGCGTCGATGGGGTACGCGACGGACAGGTTGAAGGGCAGAACGATCTTGAGCGGGTAGTTGAATATACCCGCTGCAACGGATACTATCGTTTTTATCTGGGACCATGGGTTTCCCCGTATCAAGCCGTGGTACGAGCCTATCGTCGACTGGCCTATCATAAAGGCGATCATGAAGGGGACCGTGATCGCGAGATAGGGAAGCAGTTTTCCCAGACTGTTCCTCGTGCTGTACCCGCGTAGACGGTCATACACGTACATCATGAGCAGCAGGGTTGCTCCGGGAGGTTTCACCAGCAGGCCGAGCACGAACGCACCAAGGGAAACAGCATACAGCCGCGCAAAGTGAGCCCGGCCAGATGCATGCTCATCCGAAGTTCTGGACACAAACTCCCGTCCAAAACGGGCAGGGTTCACGGGACCCGCCTCCAGTTCGCGGAACAGGAGATAGCAATAAAAGCTCACCAGGAAAAAAAACAAAGCCTCGGTATTCTTCAGTTCCGCAATCCACACCGCAGAATCGATGTTGACCGGGGAAAAGACAAACAGGAGTGCGGTAAAAAGGGCGATCGTCCTGCTGCGCTGTATCCGGTTGACCAGGAGGTATACCATGATACCCGCTGCAAGATACCACAGGATGCTGACCAGATGATACCACAGGGCGTGGTATCCGGCGATGCTGTAGACCA
>JAJYYW010000183.1 GCA_021800575.1 bacterium | reverse complement strand
AAAGGCTTGTGGATGGCTATCGCGTATCCCACCACGATCAGGGAGGCAAAGATGCCGAGGTACATCATATATTTCACGATGGCCATCATGATTTCTTCCTGGTGCGACTTTGGTTTTGCTATTTTGACCAGTTCCGCCGTCCGGCCGAAATACGTGTTTGCCCCGGTGTTCACGACAACGCACTGCGTCTCGCCCCGCTTGACCGTAGCTCCCGAGAAGACGACGTCCGCCTGGTGCGCCTCTTTGGGCAGGGACTCTCCGGTCAGCGACGACTCGTCGACCGCGATCGGATCACCGAGGATTTTTGCGTCCGCCGGTATGATGTCCCCGAGCTTGATGAGGATGACATCGCCCGGAACCACCTCCCGTGCGTTTTTCATGATCAGGTTGCCGTCCCGCAGCACCCGCGCCTGTACCGCCAGTTTGTTTTTCAGGAGTTCCACCGCGCGCTGTGAGTTGCGAGAATGGATGTAGCCGATGATAGCGTTGATGGTCAGCAGGACGAGTATGATGATACCCTCCACCGGACGATCGAGCAGGAACGAGAGCACCATCGCCAGTTCCAACAGCCACGGCATGGGGCCCCAGTAGCGGGCGATGAATTGTAAAAACGCGTTTTTTTTCTGTTCCGTTATCTCGTTAAGACCGAATTTTTTTTGCCGTTCGAGGGCGTCTGCTTCGGTCAGTCCGCCGGCAGATGACTGCAGCTTGTTGAACGCTTCCCCGGTGGAAATCTCCTTGTACTCGGATGTTTTCAGCAATGGTTCACTCATGCAAGATACTCCTTGTGTAGTTGAAAAATAATTACATAATTTATTGTGTTTATTTTCATAATCAAGTGTTTCCGTTGATACAACGGAAAATTTCTTTCGTACCCTGTCATGGACCCGCCCCGGAAAGCGAAAACCATGACAGGGTAAACGGCATGAAAAACCCTGCCGTTTTTCAACGCACGAGGCATGCCGGATTCTTGACAACGCGTGCAGATACGCTACAGTGTTACGTATGGGAACGGCCGATTCTTTTATATCCGAATTGATTGTGCTCGGTTTTTTGATCTTTGTAAACGCCTTTTTTGCGGCTGCCGAGATAGCCATCATTACGGTCCGGGCGAAGGGGCTGAAACGGGAAAAGGGAAAAGACCGGCTCTGGGACGCTGTGACCTCGCTCCTTGATGATACCAGGAGCCTGTTTTCCATCATCCAGATCATGGTCACGGTCGTCGGCTTTCTCTCATCCGCTATTGCGGCGCAGTGGTATGCGGAGCCGCTTTCGGGTTACCTGTACGTGCACGTCGGTTTTTTCAGCATGTATCACTGGGAACTGATCGCCATATTTTTTGTGACCATGATCATCTCCTACCTGTTCCTGGTGCTGGGGGAGCTGTTCCCCAAGGCGGTTGCTGTGGAATACCCCGAACGCATAGCGACCGTGACGGCCCCGGTCATTAACCTGATCCTGAAGCTCCTGTACCCCCTGGTACGGTTTCTTACGCTGTCCGTACAGGCCGCGGGCAGGGTGTTTGGCCTGAAGTTAAAGGGCGGACTGTCGATCGTCACCGAGGATGAAATCCGGGCGATCATCGACGAGGGTACCAAGGAGGGCGTTGTGGAACCGGACGAGAGGAGACTCATCTACTCGGTCCTCGAGTTCAGCAACACCATGGTCAAGGAGATCATGACGCCGCGCGTCGATACCGTTGCTATGGAAAAAGGCACGCCCGTCGATCAGGCGCTCAACCATATGATCGAATCGGGTTACTCGAGGATGCCGGTGTATGAGAAGGACATGGACCATATCACGGGAATCATCCACATCAAGGACCTTATCGATGCCAAGATCAAAAACAAGCAGCTCTCCGCTATACTCAGGACTGCACATTTTATACCGGACACCATGCGGCTCGACGATGCCATCAGGGAGTTCAGGAAAAAGGACATCCAGATGGCGGTCGTGTCGGACGAGTACGGGGGGATATCCGGCATCGTCACCATGGAGGACATACTCGAGGAGATCGTCGGCGAGATACGCGATGAGTACGATCAGCAGGAAGAGGAGCCCATCCAGCGCGTGCAGGACGGTATCGTGGTGCTGGGGAATGTGAACATAGCGGACGTCAATGAAGCCCTCGGCGTCAGCCTCGACGACTCGAAGGTGAATACGATCGGCGGTTTTGTCACCGGTGCCATGGGGCACTATCCGTCGGCCGGAGAGCACTACGAGGATGAACAGGTGAGGATATTTGTCCTCAAGATACGGGGCAGGAGGCTCGAGAAGCTCAAGATTGTCAAAAAGCTTGAGGCGAAATCCGGGGCATGAGGCACGGGAAAACCCCGTACGGATGCGGATCGCGCCCGGTTGGAGTGGACCCGTAGTTTTTGAGGAAGGCGTCTGCGGGAGGAAGCAGCAGAAAGGATAGGGACGATGTATGATTATGATGTCATAATCGCAGGCGGCGGGATCGCCGGTCTTGAGCTCGGTGCAATGCTGAGCCATGACGGGCAGCGTGTGCTGATGATCGAACAGGCCGGACACGTGGGCGGGCGCTCGTTTGTCCATACGAAGGACGGATTTGAACTCGATAACGGCATCCACCTCGTACGGTTCGGGAGAAAGAGTGCACTCGCACAGGTCCTGCGGCATATCGGAAAGGAGATTCAGTTCCAGCCCCTCGGGAAGTCCTATCTGATCGACAGGAACAATGAATTTATCCTTTTCCCGACCGGTCCGTCCGGATTCCTGACCAGCGGACTGTTTCGTTTTCCCGAGCGTCTGAAGGCGCTCGGGATCATGCTGCAGTTCAAGCGGGGGCAGACCGGCGCGCTGGAACGGTATACGGTGGAAGAATGGATGCAGGGGGCCGGGATCAGGGGAGGGCTGAAACGGTATTTTAACCTTGTCTGTGCATCTATGCTGGTGTGTCCTCTTACTTCCGTTGCATCGGCCCAGGCGTTGGCGGAAAACGTCAACAGGGTCTTAAAGGCCGGAATCTCCGTTGAGTACCCCTCCCATGGCTGGCGGAAAGATATTCTTGATCCACTGGAGGACGCACTCCGGAAGAACGGAAAGATTATGACCGGCACCCGGGTGGAATCGGTGGCCATCGAGGGCAACCGGGCAGCCGGCGTGCGGGTCAACGGGACCGTCCTCCGGGCGGATACCATCATTGTTGATATTCCATCGCAGGACATCGGAAAGATTCTGGATGTGCGCGGCATCCGCGATGAACGCCTGAAAACAGCCCTCGGTCTGGTACCAACATCGGGCATATCGATAGATTATGCTATCGACGGTAGTATCAGCGACATCAGCGGACTGCTCTATCTTGAAGACCCTGTGAGTTTCGGCTGTATCGTGTCCAACCTGTCACCCGGCATAGCGCCGCCGGGAAAATCCCTGCTCACGTGGTTCTGTCCGGTTCATAACGAGGAGATGAAGCAGAAGGACAAGGCATCCGCGTACCAGCGCCGGCTGGAGAGCAGGATAGAAACGATCTTTCCCTCCCTGAAAACAAAAACGCTGTTCAAGCGGGTTCTCAATCTGAACATGGTTGACGGTGTCGAACTCAACATCGGCCAGCTCAGGGACAAACGTATGGACTACGGTATCCAGGGAATCGACAACCTGTACCTCATCGGGGATACGACCGCTGCACCGGGCGCGGGAGGAGATATAGCGCACGAGTCGAGCATCGAGTGTTACGAACGCATAACGGGGAGGATGCATTCAGCCGGTAACGTCTGAAAACGTATGACACACGCCATCAAACTCATCGTCAGCGATCTCCACCTCGGAACGGGAAGGTACACCGCCGAAGGCATACGGAACCCGTACGAGGATTTTTTTTTCGATGAGGCGTTCGACGAGCTGCTGGAATATTACACGAAGGGGACCTATACAGACTATGACGTTGAACTCATTATTAACGGGGATTTTCTCAACCTGCTCCAGGCGGATATTCTCAAGGACGGTGTTACTATCACAGAGGACGATTGCCTGGTCATGCTCAAGCGCATCGTGCGGGGCCACCCGGTGTTTTTCGATGCCCTGAAACGGTTTATGTTCGTCCTCAACCATCACACGAGTGTCCTGGTCGGGAACCACGATCAGGGCCTGCTCTGGGGCAGGGTCCAGGAGCTGCTGAAAAACATAGTTTCGCCGCGTCTGGAGATCTATCACCGGTCCCTGACGTTCGACGGCATCTATATCGAGCACGGCAACAACTATGACATCCTGAACGGTTTTTCGGCTACCGATTCCATCAGAAAATCACCGGTCGACGGGGATACCGTCTTGAACA
>JAJYYW010000182.1 GCA_021800575.1 bacterium | reverse complement strand
AGATGGAAGCTGGTCAGGATATAACCCGCGCCGGAACTGTTTACATTTTATCCGCGGGTGCTTAAACTAAGGGTACTATGGAATACAGGGAACTGCAAAACAGGATTCGCGAACTGGTCAAGGAAAAGAACGCCCTCCTGCTCGCCCACAACTATCAACGGGCCGAGATCCAGGAGATCGCGGACCTCACCGGGGACTCGTACGAGTTGAGCGTCAAGGCGTCGAAGACGGAAGCCGCTATCATCGTGTTCTGCGGTGTACGGTTTATGGCAGAGAGCGCGAAGATACTCTCGCCCGGCAAGACGGTCCTTTTGCCCAACGCGCACGCAGGCTGTCCCATGGCTGATATGATTACGGCACCTCAGGTGGAAGCACTCAGGGCGCAGTACCCGGATGCGGCTGTCGTGAGCTATGTCAACACCAATGCAGAGGTGAAAGCGCTCTCGGATGTCTGTTGTACGTCATCGAATGCCGTGAATATCGTCCGGGCTGTTCCCGCAAAAAAGGTAATCTTTATACCGGACAAGAACCTCGGCAGCTATGTCAAAACGTTCGTTGACAAGGAGATGATCATCTGGGACGGCTATTGCCCCACCCATCATCATGTTTATCCCGAGGAGATAAAACGCCTCAGGGAACACTACCCCGACGCACCGTTTGTGTGTCACCCGGAATGCCGGCCCGATGTCGTTGCCCTTGCGGACAGGGTGACCTCAACGTCGGGTATTATACGATTTACCCGCGAGGATGCTCACCGCAGGTTTATCGTGGGCACGGAGGAGGGTATCCTGTACCAGCTCAGGAAAAACACCCCGGACAAGGAATTCATCCTCGCATCGCATGGTTTCATTTGTCCGAACATGAAGCGGACACGGCTTGAGGACATTCTCCTTGCCCTCGAAAAAAGGCAGGAAGAGATCCAGCTCCCGCCTGCGATCATCGAAAAGGCACGCCTTCCTCTTGAACGGATGATCGAAATGAGTGCAGCCCCGCTTTCCCGGTGATCGCCGGTTGCGCCGGAACGTCCCGGCAGGGTAACGCGGGCCGGGGCAGGAGACAGGCAGAACAATGATTGGCATTGGTATCAATACGGGAACATCCGCGGACGCGATCGACCTTGCTCTCGTGGAGATCGGCGGGCCGCGCGAAGGCTCTGCCCCGATACGGCTTCTGTGGTCGGGTTCCAGCCCGTATCCCCGTGCAGTAAAACAGCTCTTTCTGGACCTGGTCGATCGGGCGCATACACTGTCTCCCCCGGCATGGTTTGACAGGGCAGGCGCGTTCGATGCACAGCTCGGTGCTGCGTATGCCGGTGCCGTGCTCAAGGCACTGCGTGCATCCGGTATAAAAAAATCCAGCATAGCATTTATAGGATCCCACGGACAGACGGTCTGGCACGCGCCGCAGCGGTCCGGAAACTTCGGATCCCCGCGGTTCGGAACGGGTTCGACGATTCAGCTCGGCAGCCCCTCTGTCCTGGCGGTGAGGACCGGCATACCTGTGGTTGCAGGCTTCAGAAACAAAGATGTCGCCCTGGGGGGACAGGGAGCGCCGCTCGCACCGGTCCTGCACTTCGAGCTGTTCAGAACGTACGCACCTGCGGTCGTCCTGAATATCGGCGGTATCGCCAACATGACCGTACTGCCTTCACACAGCGATTTCTCCCGGGTCTATGGCTTTGATACGGGGCCCGGTAACCGGCTGATAGATATTGCCGTGGAATCCTATACGCGGGGCAGGCAGGGGTTCGACCGGCACGGGATGCTTGCCGGCAGGGGAACCACGGACACGGCATTGCTTGAAAAACTGATGCACGATCGGTTTGTCATGCGCAGGCCGCCGAAGAGCACAGGACGGGAGTATTACAACAAGGCGTATCTGACGGCGTACGGTGTTCCCCTCAACGATATCGATACCATCGCAACGCTGACGGCCTTTACGGCGCATGCTGTTGCTGCGAATGTACGGCGTTATGTCAAAAGCCGGATCCGGCGTTTGATCGTGTGCGGCGGCGGCGTCCGCAACCGTACTCTCCTCGGCCATCTGTCCGGATTGATGGAGGAGGTCGATGTGATTCCCGTGGAACAGCTCGGTTACCCCGCCTCTGCGATAGAACCCATGCTCTTCGCGTATCTCGGATACCTTGGATTCAACCGCCTGCCGGTACATCTGCGCAACATCACGGGATCGTCCCGTTCATTCGTGCCGGGCGGGATCTACTTCCCGTAGTCCTGGTTGTCCGCTCAATCCCGGATGAACGCCGCTGCCGCTTCACGTTCCTGCCCGGTCAGGGGTTCATCGATGTAATCCGCGTGCAGCGCTGCTCGCAGTCCTTCGAGCAGCGCCGTGATGAGTTCGGTATGCCCGACCGAGTGTTCCGGCAGGATGGAGCCCTGCTGGAGGAGGACGCCCTTTGCCCGTCGCTGCGCGCTGCCAACAAGTTTTTTGTTGTTCATGGTCAGTTCATAGTCCAGAGCCTGGTCAAAGCACAGCGGGTGCAGGCCGTGCGCCGCGGTATTCCCGTACCCGACTTCCCTCCCGCACAACCGGAAACCGGCCTGGATGCCTGCGGTTATCGTGCGGTAGCTCAGTAACAGCGAGCCGCCGCCAAGGTATGTTTCCGGCAGTATCAGGCTGTAGCACAGGTCGCGATCGTGCAGGACGGCACCGCCGCCGGTCGGCCTTCGGACCATGACCGTTGTGGTCCCGGCAAAACCGGCAGGGAGGTCGCCGGGCCGCTGGTTTCTGCCGATCGTGATGCAGGTCGTATCGAATGTGAAAAACCGGAGTGTTGCGGATCCGCCGCTGGTGATCGCCCTGGTGAATAGCATTGCATCGATCGCCATGGCGAGGGCGGGTTCGAGGCTGGAGAAACCAAGGTACCGGATACGGTTCATGTCAGATAAACTTATCGATAAACCGCGTCGATATATTGCCGAGCAGGAATTCCTTGCTCGCCAGTATCTTCTTGTGGAGGGGGATGTTTGTCTTGATGCCGTCTATGATAAATTCGTCCAGGGACCGCTGCATTCTCCGGATCGCACTGTCGCGGTCCTCTCCCCAGACAACGAGTTTTGCAAGAAGGGAGTCATAGTAGGGCGGTACTTCATAGCCGCAGAAGACGTGCCCGTCCACCCGGACCCACGGCCCGCCGGGCTGTATGTAGGTACGGATGGTTCCGGCGGAAGGAACGAGTGTTTCAGGATCCTCGGCGTTAATCCTGCATTCGATCGCATGGCCCTTGAGCTTGATGTCCTTCTGTGACACCGACATCTTTTGTCCGCCGGCTATGTTTATCTGTTCTGCCACGATATCCATGCCCGTCACGAACTCCGTGACCGGGTGCTCGACCTGCAGCCGGGTGTTCATTTCCATAAAGTAGAATTTGCCCTTGTCATCGAGCAGGAACTCTATGGTCCCGACGCCGCGGTAGTTGATGTGCCGCGTTATCCTCAGTGCAGCCTCGCTCATCTTGTTCCGCAGCCGGTCATCCACCGCGACCGAGGGCGACTCTTCGATAAACTTCTGATGGCGCCTCTGGATGGAGCATTCCCGCTCTCCCAGGGATACTACATTCCCGTTCCCGTCTCCCAGGATCTGGATCTCGACGTGGCGCACGTTCTCAAAGTACTTCTCCATATACAGCGAAGCGTTGCCGAATGCTGTTTTTGCCTCCGCCCTGGCTATCTTGATGATGCTGGGGATCTGGTCCTCGTCGTAGATGATCTTCATGCCTCTGCCGCCGCCGCCTTCCGCGGCTTTGACCATGAGGGGCAGGCCGATCTCCTTCGCGATCCTGATGGCGTGCTGTTCATCCTCTATTTCCTGGAATGTACCGGGCATGACCTGGACGCCGAGCTTGTCGACGTGCTCCCGCGCCTTGAGCTTGTTGCCCATCAGTTCTATATCCTGCGGTTTTGGTCCTATGAACTTTATGCCCGCGGCCTCGCAGACTTCTGCAAATCCCGCGTCTTCGGACAGAAAACCGTAGCCCGGATGAATGGCATCAACCCCTTTTATCTGCGCCGCACTGATGAGGGCAGGGGCATTGAGATAGCTGTTCTTGCTCTGTGCGGAGCCGATGCACACCTTTTCGTCGGCAAGCCGGGTGTGCAGCGCGTCCTTGTCCGCGGTCGAGTACACGGCAACGGATCGTATTCCGAGTTCCCTGAGTGCCCGGATGATCCTTATTGCAATCTCGCCTCTGTTTGCAACAAGCACCTTGGTGAACATGGTTCAGCTTTCGGTGGCGATGATAAAAAGAGGTTCCCCGAATTCGACCGGGTCCCCGTCCTTTTTGA
>JAJYYW010000181.1 GCA_021800575.1 bacterium | reverse complement strand
ATCCGGTCTGAGCATGAGCTGGCGGTGGCCGATCTGGTAATATTCGCCCCGGTGCTCCACGGGCTCCGTGCTCCCGGGGAGGATGTGGGTTTCCTTGAGGTAGCGTATATAGTCGTCGGCGAGTTCGGCGATCCGGTGCGTGGTCTCATAAAAATTGCTTAAAAACTTCTCAACGCCCAGTACGTCTTCGTCATTCTCGTATCCCAGGAACGTGGAGAGGTGTTTTTGCACATCGAGGGTCAGCCGGTCGTTTTTGCTGGTGTTGACATAGTGCATCTCGTTTCTCATCCGCATCAGGATGTTGTAGTGCGCGATGAACTGGCCGTAGGTATCGGCATCGAAGAACGGGGATTTCTTGAACTCCGTGATGTCGGAGATATCGGTAAAAAGCCGGGTCAGCCAGAGCATGGTGTGCACGTCCCGGAGGCCGCCGGGGCCCTCCTTGATGTTCGGCTCGAGCGAATACACCGGCGTCGAGTATTTTGCCCGGCGTGCGGCAAGCTCCTGTTCCCGCTCCTGAAAAAACTGCCGTGCCGAGTTCCGGACCATAGTGCAAAACCGTGTATGAAGCGAATCGAATAGTTCGAAATTGCCGGCGATAAACCGCTGGTCCATCAACGAAGTGAGGAAGGTGGGGTCGTGCCCTGCATCTTCCATACACTCGTCGACGGTCCTTGAGCTGTGGCCTATCTCGAGCTTCGTGTCCCAGAGGGGATAGAGCATGCTGTTCTGGAACCCCTCGGAGAGGGTGTCCTTGTACAGGAACAGGAGATCGATATCTGAGTAGGCGTTCAATTCCCCCCTGCCGTACCCGCCGATGGCAACCAGGGTAGAAGCGGTTTCCGTGCCGCTGCCCGACAGTGCGTACAATCTCTCGAGCAGCAGGTCGATATAATCACTGAATATCACCGCAAAATCATAGCCGCCGAGGCCGGATTTATGAAAATCGTTGAGGATGAGGCGCAGGGTCCCCACGTAATCTTTGACCACGGCATTCTTGTTGGCGCTGGTGATGCTTTTCAGAAGCGGGGAAAGACCGGCGTTCAGCGTCTCGTTCACGGTGTCCGGCATGTCAGTACGCGCCCTTTCTGGAGAGGATGGCGGGGATGGTTTTCAGGATGATGATGATGTCGAGCAAAAAGGATCTGTTCCTGATGTAATAGAAGTCGTACTCCAGGTTTTCCTGCAGGGGTATATCCTTTCTTCCCAGTATCTGCCACAGGCCCGTGATGCCCGGTTTGACCGTGAGCCTCTTCTTCTGCCATTCCTCGTAGTTCTCGACGATGAACGGCATTTCTGGCCGTGGACCCACGATGCTCATGTCACCCTTGAGCACGTTGAGGAGATTGGGCAGTTCGTCGAGGCTTGTCTGGCGGAGAAACCTGCCGACCCTCGTGATGCGGGTGTCGTTACGCTGACCCGGTGAATAGGCGTAGGGATCCGCCGTTGTCGTCATGGTCCTGAATTTGTAGATCCTGAACGGCCTGCCGTTGAGACCGATCCGTTCATGGATAAAAAATACGCTGCCCTTCGAGTCGAGCTTGATCAGGCCGGGCATGAGGATCCAGACGGGGAACAGCAGCACGACCGCGGTTACTGCGATGATGATGTCCAGGGTCCTTTTCAGAAAGGCATACGCGGTATTGTCTTTTTCCTCCTTCAGGTCGAAGACCGGAAAATCCTCGATGAACTCGATGTCTGCATTGTGCGCCATGACCCCGAACAGGTCCGAGGTGATCCTGAAACCGACGGGTATGCCCTCGCACTTCATGATCAGTTCCATGATGCGGCTGTGGGGCAGGGAGGGTATTGCTATGAACACCTCTTCGATCCGGTACCGGTCCACGACCTCGCGGATATCGTCGATCCTGCCGATGATCGGCCTTTTTGATATCGTGAGCCCGGTCTTGCCGCTGTCGTCGTCGAGAAACCCGACAACGTCATACCCCTTTTCCGGGTGATCCGAGATGCTTTGCAGCGCCCGGATACCGGTGGTCCCCGCGCCGACGATAACACACCGTATCGTGCCGTACCCGGATTTCCTGAGCCGGTCCGGGATGCTGAAGAGGACGGCGCGGGATACGCCGGTGAGTATGAAGTTCAGGCCGATAAAGATCAGGAGCACAGACCGGGCAAAATCGTATTCCTTGAACAGGAATGAAACCGACATGACGACAAGGGCTGCCAGGACAACGCCGCGGACGACGGCCTGGAGCTCTTCGAGGTTTTTCTTGAGCTTGCCCGGTTTATAAGTGCCGAATACGCTGTTCGTGGCGACCCACAGAACCAGCATAGCGGGGTATGACTCGAGGTAAATGTGAAACGGGTTGATGGCATACCCGAACAGGGGCGTGGTCAGCCATCGAATCGCGTAAGCCGCAAACCATGAAACCGATATCACAACAGCATCGTTGGTAAGAATAACGATGTGCCAATTTTTCAAAAGCCAGTTTTTCATCTTCTCAGCAGAAACCGCCGTTTCCGTACCGGGGCGACCGTCCATCCGCACCCCGCATGCTTCTGCGCAAAAGGTTACGCATCGCAGCCTGTTCCACACCTGCTCCTTTGTCCACGGATATATATAACGCATTCCTGCGGTTTAAACAAGATTGCGTGCGTATTTTTTGTTGACAACCGAGCTTTTCTCATTGATATAGTGCTTAAGAACGACACAGGAAAGGAATCGCAGGGATCCCATGGCACAGATAATTGACGGAAAAAACGTGGCACTCCAGGTCAAGCTCGAGGTGAAAGAGCAGGTCGAACGGCTAAAAACACAGCACAGCGTGATACCGGGGCTTGCCGTCATTCTCGTGGGAGACGATCCGGCGTCCGCCGTGTACGTCCGGAACAAGCAGAAGGCGTGCGACGACGTGGGCATCCATTCGAGGACGTTCAGCTTTTCCGCGGACGTCGAACAAAAAGAGCTCGAGATTCTCATCCAGGAACTGAACAAGAACCCCCAGTACAACGGTATCCTCGTCCAGATGCCGCTGCCGAAACCCCTGAATGCACGGGCACTGCTCAACATGATAAACCCCGACAAGGACGTGGACGGATTGCTGCCCGTCAATATCGGAAAACTCGCGATCGGTGAAGAGGCGCTCTATCCGTGTACCCCGCTGGGCATCATGGTTCTGCTCCAGAGGTACAACATCCCGGTGTCCGGATCACACGCGGTTATCGTCGGACGAAGCAACCTGGTCGGAAAGCCACTGTCTCTCATGATGCTTGCGGCGAACGCCACGGTCACGGTTTGTCATACCAGAACCAGGGATCTGCCGGACCTTGTGCGGCAGGCAGACATCCTGGTCGCTGCTGCAGGGAAGCGCGCGATTATCAGGGGAGAGTGGATCAAGCAGGGTGCGGCGGTCATCGATGTGGGAACCAACAGGACGGAGAGTGGCAAGCTGGCCGGTGATGTCGAGTTTGAACAGGCGGAGAAACGGGCGTCGTACATTACGCCGGTTCCGGGCGGGGTCGGACCCATGACCATCGCCATGCTCATGAAGAACACCCTCGCCGCGACCGAGAGGCAAATCCGCTCATGATCGTCACGGATAAAAAACCCGTGCAGGAAGTCCTTGATGCGCTGAGCGATTACCGGAAGGTCTTTGTCATTGGCTGCGGCTCGTGCGCAACCGCGAGCAGGACCGGCGGCGAAGAGGAATGCACCTCGTGGATGGAGGAGCTTACGCGCAACGGAAAAGATGCGGCCGGCTCCTTCGTGCCCGAAGAGACCTGCCACGTCTTCCTGGTAAAAAGCATGATCCGTCAGTCCGCGGCCGCATCGTCGGCGGACGCCTTTCTGGTGCTTGCGTGCGGTGCGGGGATTCAGGCCGTGTCTGCTGCAACGGATACACCGGTTGTGGCGGGATTAAACAGCATGTTTCTCGGTACGACCTATCGTGCAGGGGAATTCCTGAAGTATTGTTCCCTGTGCGGCAGCTGCGTACTGTCCTCGACCGCCGGAATCTGCCCGGTGACACGCTGTCCCAAGGGGCTGCTGAACGGTCCCTGCGGGGGCATGGTGAACGGTATGTGCGAGGTCGACAATACCATGGCATGTGTCTGGGTCCAGATCTACGATCGGTTGAAATCCCGGAACCAGCAGAAGACGATGACACGGATCAACAGGCCGAAATCGTCCGGAAACGCCCGGCACCGGAAAGTTGAGCCGCAGCGGATCTCCCGGAAGGAACGCTCATGAGGACGCTCAGCGAAGCCATCGGGCAAAAAGAGTTCGTCATCACGGCGGAGCTGTCACCGCGCAAGGGCACCATCGTTACCAATTTCATAAAAACTG
>JAJYYW010000180.1 GCA_021800575.1 bacterium | reverse complement strand
TCGCAGCAGCGACTACGACTACGGGATGAGTACAACGAAGGCCATTTACCGCGCGCACGAAATGGCGTTCCCGATGAAGTATGTCATCGACGGCAAGGTCTGCCTGAAAGACCAGTGCGCGAAATGTGTGCCGGCGTGTCCCTACGAAGCGATCGATTTTACCATGCAGCCGAAAACGTTCAACATCAACGTCAACTCCGTGGTTCTTGCAACCGGATGGTCCCCGTACGATGCATCAAAGATTGATAACCTGAAATACGGTCTTTATAAAAATGTCATACGAAACGTAGAGATGGAAAGGCTCGCTGCTCCGAACGGGCCTACCCGGGGGAAGATTGTCCGGCCGTCGGACAAAAAAGAAATAACGAGCATTGCATTTGTGCAATGCGCCGGATCCAGGGATGAAAACCACCTCGCCTACTGCTCATCCATATGCTGTCTCGCCTCGATGAAGCAGGCAACCTATGTCAGGAGCCAGTACCCGGATGCCGATGTTTATATATTTTATATCGATATGCGGGCAACCGGCAGGTTCGAGGACTTTTATACCCGCGTTCAGGCAGATAACAAGATCACCTTTATCAAGGGCAAGGTCGCCAAAATAATCGAAGACGCACAGACGAACAATATCACGGTGGTTGCCGAAGATATTCTATCCGGGAAGAAGATCTACAGGACAGTGGACATGGCTGTTCTTGCTACGGGTATGGTACCAAACGGAATAAAAGCCAGCATGCCTTCTGATATCGTGTTCGACGAATTCGGCTTTGCTGTTTCAGAGCTGCAATCTCCCGGGATCTACGCAACGGGCTGCGCAAAAAAACCCGCGGATGTTGCGGCCTGTATCCAGGATGCAACAGGAACGGCGCTCAAGGCAATTCAGACACTTGTGGGGGTATAAACCGTGGACAAAAAATTAGGCGTGTATATATGTTCGGGATGTGATATCGGAAATTCGGTCGATGTGGAAAAGCTGCTCACCGTTGCCCGGGAAGAGTACAAGGTGCCGGTTTGCATACAACACGCAAACCTGTGCAGCCAGAAGGGCGTAGAGCTTATCCGGAAGGATACCCGGGAGCAGGGCGTCAATGCCGTTGTTGTCGCCGCATGTTCTCCGAGGGTCCACTTTGACACCTTTTCGTTCGATCCCTCCGTGTTCGTGGAGCGGGTGAATCTGCGGGAACACGTGGCGTGGTCGCACGTACCCAAAGAGGAAGACACCCAGATGCTTGCGGAGGACTACGTCAGGATGGGCATCGTGAAGGCAACCAAAGCACACCCTCCGACCCCGTACAAAGAGGATATTGCAAAAACGATCCTCGTCATCGGCGGCGGCATCAGCGGCATGACCTCTGCGCTGGAGGCAGCAAAGACA
The DNA here is from genome assembly GCA_021800575.1 of bacterium. GTDB lineage: Bacteria > JAMCPX01 > JAMCPX01 > JAMCPX01 > JAMCPX01 > JAJYLM01. The sequence goes on along the minus strand of JAJYYW010000180.1, from coordinate 2,946 downwards.
GGGTATAGGGTTGTTCTCGTGGAGAAGGCCCCGATCCTCGGCGGCTGGATGCGCAGGTGGTACAAGCAGCTCCCGCAAAAACCCCCGTACAAGAACCTGCAGGACATTGATATAGATAAGACAGTCAATGCGGTAAAGGCCAACCCCGACATCGTGGTGTTTACCGCGGCTGAAATAGAGAGTATAGCCGGGCAGCCCGGTTCGTTCGATGTGTCCATACGGCAGAACGGTAAAGCGATATCCCAGCGGATAGGCTCTATCGTCGTAGCAACTGGATGGAAGCCGTACGATGCGGGCAAGGTTGAGGGGTTTGGGTTCGGACAATATCCCAATGTTATCAACAACGTCATGATGGAGGATATCGCCGTTCAGGGGAAAGGACAGATACGGAGGCCTTCGGACAATAAAGAGGTGCAGTCGATCGTTTTTGTCCAATGCGTGGGATCGCGGGACAAGAACCATCTTCCGTATTGTTCCTCGGTGTGCTGTCTCGCTTCCCTGAAGCAGGCATCCTATGTGCGGAACAGCAACCCCGATGCCAAGGTGTATATCATTTACAAAGACATGCGGACTCCTGGCCAGTACGAAATCTTCTATAAGGACAGGCAGACTGACAACGGTATATTTCTTACCAAAGGTGATGTTGCAGGGATAGCCGAGAACCCGGACAAGTCGCTGACCGTCAACGTCAAAAATACCCTACTCGGTGAAGACATCAGCATCAAGGCAGATATGGTTGTTCTGGCAACCGGTATGGTACCGGCAACGGATGCGAGCATATTGAACCTCCAGTACCGGCAGGGAAAGGAGCTTCCTCTGCTGAAGTACGGGTTCCCGGATTCCAATTTTATCTGTTTTCCCTATGAGACCCAGCGTACGGCTATCTACGCGGCAGGATGTGTGCGACAGCCTGCGGAGAGCAAGACCTGCAAGGATGACGCAACCGGGGCCGCCCTGAAGACTATCCAGGCACTCGAGCTCGAGACGCAGGGCGCTGCTGTACACCCGCGGGCAGGGGATCTGTCCTATCCGATATTCTTCATGCAAAAATGTACATCATGCAAACGGTGCACCGAGGAATGCCCGTTCGGCGCCATCGACGAAGACGAGAAAGGTACACCGAAACCAAACCCGAACCGGTGCAGGCGGTGCGGTGTCTGCATGGGAGCATGCCCGGAGCGGATCATTTCGTTCGAAAACTACTCGGTTGATATCGTATCCTCCATGCTGAAATCCATAGAGGTGCCCGAGGAGGACGAGGAAAAACCGAGAATACTTGTGCTTGCCTGTGAGAACGATGCGTACCCAGCGTTTGATATCGCCGGTATCAACCGGACGACCTACAATGCGAATATGAGAATCATACCGGTCCGGTGCCTGGGATCCGTCAATATCGTATGGATAGCCGACGCGCTGTCACGGGGTATCGACGGGATCATGCTGATAGGGTGTAAGTATGGCGACGATTACCAATGCCACTTTGTCCGGGGCAGCGAGCTTGCGAATAAGAGGATGGAAAACCTCAAAGAGGTACTGCAGCGGCTTGTCCTTGAACCCGAGCGGGTGCAGGTAAAAGAGCTTGCCATTGCGGAGTATGACAAGATTCCGGAGATCATGAACGATTTTATGGCGAAGATCACAGAGATCGGGCCGAATCCGTATAAGAGTTTTTAGAGAGGTAATTATGGCGAACACGGTGATAGAAAGCGATCTTTCCCTGGTCAAGGATATTGCAAAGCTCGGCGGCGGTTCGTTGAAGAAATGTTTTCAATGCGCCACGTGTTCGGTCGTGTGTAACCTGTCATCAGACGACCGGCCGTTTCCGCGCAAAGAGATGATCTGGGCGCAGTGGGGATTGAAGGACAAACTTCTTTCGGACCCCGATGTCTGGAGATGCTATCAATGCGGAGATTGCTCGGTCTATTGTCCCCGCGGGGCAAAACCGGCCGAGGTCATGGGTGCTATCAGGAACTACAGCTTTAAAAATTACGCAGCGCCCAAATTTATGGGTACCCTCCTGAGCAGTCCGAAGTATCTTCCCGTGCTGTTTGGAATCCCCATCGTCCTGTTCCTGCTGGTCCTGAGCGCACTCGGTGCACTGTCCGGTGTTTTGTCCGGCCCGATTGCTTTTACCAGGTTCGATAACTACGTCGATGTGATCTTCATAACGGTAAGCGTTCTGGTTCTTCTGGCACTCGGTTCTGGCATTTTGAAGTTCTGGCAGAACATGGATAACAACAACGCTCACGGCGACCGGTACGGCAAAAAGGGTATTTTTCAGAGTATTCTGCTTGCCGCCGAAGAGGTCCTGACCCATAGAAACTTCAAGAAGTGCGATGCTAACAACCTGCGGTATACCGGACATCTGGCCCTGTTTTACGGATTTATCGCCCTGTTTATCGTGACGTCGATTGTATTCATCGGCGACCGTGTTTTTCATATGGTCCTCCCCATGAGCCAGACAAACCCGGTTAAGATCTTTGCAAACCTCGGAGCTATCGCCCTGATTATCGGGTGTTCGGTTGCGGTGTATAACAGGGTAGGGCGAAGAACGCAGGCGGGAGAAAGCTCCTACTACGACTGGCTGTTCCTTGGGATTCTGTTTTTCATAGGGGTGAGCGGCTTGTTGACGGAGATTGCACGGCTTGCCGGTCTTGCGCCAGTTGCCTACTGGTCGTATTTTGTCCATCTTGTACTGGTGTTTTGTCTGATTGCATATTTTCCGTATTCGAAGTTTGCACATCTCCTGTACCGGTTCGTCGCGATCGTGTACGCACGGTACGCCGGTATGAGTGAACCTGCACAGGCTGCTGCATCGGAAACGACGGAAGCGAAGAGCGTTGCGTAGTCATCGCGGATCATCGCACGCTCCTGTATGAATGAGAGGACGGTAAAAAAAAGGACGAGGGCATGCGATGGATCTCCTGCAGTGGATAGGATACATAT
>JAJYYW010000179.1 GCA_021800575.1 bacterium | reverse complement strand
TGGCGAACAAGAAAGATGTACCTTATCAATCTCTCTTGAAGATGCTTCTGGCAGAAAAAATAGAAGAAGAACTGAAGCCAATAAAATAAGATATTTAAAATAGGGACAGTTGTCCTTATTCTCTCTAATTAGGAAAATAGGGACAGCGACCTATTTATTTGTTTAGCTCTTTAAAAAAACGGTCGCTGTCCCTATTTTAAAGAAATTATCGAAGGAGTATGCCGGTATTTCAAGATATCACGGAAAGCCGTGGTCAAGCGGCAGAGAGGGGACATCAAGAACATAGCGATATATTTGATCAAGCGGCACACCGGTGCAACAAACAACGAGATCGGTGCACTGTTCGGAGGTGTAAGCTACTCTGCGGTATCGAAGACCTATCAAAGAATGCTTGAGAGACTGCAAACCGATCGGGATCTGAGAAAGAAAATAGAGAGGGCAGAATCATCAATGTCCAATGTCAAGGGCTGACCCCTATGCCGTCTGGGAAGGCGCTGTAGACGACCATGAGATTTCAATGATGATTGATGGCTGTCAAAACGGTTTCACATGCTGTTTCCAAAGCCTGCCAGTTCAATGTATTTATAAACAAGCCGCCTCCATTCGCTGCTGCCCTTTGCAATGCTATCGTATCGAGCGTCGTGCTGGTATTTGATAATCCAGTAAGACCTATCATGTAGCTGTTAATGTTTACTATATAGGCGGTCTGAGATGGAGGCCTTACGCTGTTATTATAAATAAAGCCTGTAACCTCATCTATGTTGCATGATCCACCCGGAGCCAATGGACACGCTGTTGATTCGCCGTTGGTATTCAGATCATACGTTGCTATTGGCCAACCTGTTATACCTGAAGGGCCGAAATTCTCATTGCTATCGGTAATCACGATAATGTCGTTTTGTTCGTTGGAAAAGTTGTCCGAATAACACCCGCACCATGAATCAAGTGCAGAACATGCTCCGTTGGGGTTGCTGCCTGTCAGACCGGAACAATACGTATCATTATTACAGGCAAGATTAGCCCACCATGCCGAATTGGTGGAGATGTTTGCAAAATACCCGGCAACCTGGACGATCGCCCCGGCGAGCGAAGTGGTATGATCAAATGTCAACCTATAAAGTGCTTCCAAATATATACTGGCATTTGGATCGGTAGTAAATTGAGAACAAGGCGGATATATATTAACATCTGTTTCAGCACCCGTAGAATCAGCGCTGAATGAAAAGATTCCGAGACGCACACCGTGTCCAGTTGCGTACTGATCAGAGTTATATTCAATCGTTTTACTGATAACCTTTTTCAGAAGAACGAACTTTGGCGGATAGAAGTTCAAGAAGTTTCCCGAATAAAATGAATATGTCCCATTAGAATCCGTTCCGCCGAACAAGTAGCCTAAGCTTTGAAGCTGGCTTATGCATTGATTCCTCGATGTAATGCCCCCATATCTGTGATAACAGAAATATTGAATCGTCCCGCAATCGTACCAATAGCTTGGTAGTATACCGCTGATGCTGCCAGTCCCTGTTGTCGTGACGGTTGTGCAATAACCCGGGAGAGTTGTTGCAAAATAGCCATTTGCATAAACATGCGCGCCGCTGGGCGTCATATTATTTCCAATAGGACCTTCCGTCGTAGTGCCCGACTGTGTCCCGCCATAATAACATCCTTCGCCTCCCGGCAAGATATTCGAATCAAAACAGACAGGATTTGACCCGGAGTATCCGTAATCTGTGTTCGGATCGTAATCAAGGGTGTTCACGAAGAATGTACTTGTCGGACTTATCGCAGTGACACCACACGAATCATCTCCATCAATCACTGCGCACGGTAGGGATGTCATAGAACCCGACGTGTCAAGAAACAATGCAACCGCCGGCGGCAGCGACAGACGGTTCGATACGACGAACGCATTCGAATACGGCGTATTCGGGTCAATGGTATCAACGACAATATCAGCGGTCACAGTGCCGGACGGCATGGTTGCGATTATAGAGCTGTCGGTCCAGGACAGGACTGGGATGGCAATACCGTTGCAGAGTATAGTTCCCTGTGTAGTAGAAAAATTGTAGCCGGATACAGTGATTGTTGATCCGTCCGTTCCAATAGCAATACTGGTTATTACCGGTGCATCTGCATAGATATAAACCCATGCAACGAAATTTGACGATGCGTTGAATCCTATGATCTTGTTTGCCGACTGCCCTCCAGACGGTATCGTAAACGGAGAGCCTGATGACCTCGATGTAAAAATCCAACTCCATGCTCCGGAAGAGGGGTGATCAGCATACCAGCCGGTACCGAGGTCTGAAAAAGCTGCCGTAGGGCTGCCGGATATGATACCGTATGCCTGCGTCTCGACACCCGTCCAGGGGGAGGTAGCGTTGTTTACTATATACAGCGGTGCTGTAACGAGATTGCCGTTAAATATGGTGCTGCCCGATTGAAATAACCCTGCCTTGCCTATCAAAGTCTGATTCGCCTTCGGCGGTGTCACATCGATAGATTTAATGCTCAAAGTTTGTGCGCCTGCACGATAGTCAAGCTCATATGTTCCCAAAAGTTTACTGGAGTGTTCATTGTTCGTTGAATGCCAGATGCATCCAGAGAGAGAAAGAAAAGAAAAAAAAGCTGCTATAACAAGCAATGAGTGCTCCCATCTACCAGGGCGTAACGTTTCCATATTATTTTTCGGCATAGGAAACCTTCCTTTGTGTGAATTAAAAAAGATAAACGATTCTATCGTATTGAATAATATATATACTAAAACAATGCTGTGCGTCAACAAAACAAAATTACGACAGATGAATGTGGATTAAAATTGGTAAAATTGTAAAATTGGGGACAGATGTCCCTATTTATCTTATCCTATTTATCGAGCTGATTTATTAAGATAATAGGGTCTACACATTTGACAAACTGCAATTTGTACAGCTCGAAAACAAATTAATATATTACCCATATCAGAAAAGCACATATGTGTTCTAAATCCGCAGGTCATGGGTTCAAATCCCATCGGGCGCTTGTTATTTACGGAACACCGATGGAGTTACTTTTTTAAGTACTCCAAAACCGCTTTTTTAAACTCCTCAAAATCTTTGAGATGTTTTCTGAGGATGTTGATGATTATTTCAGCATCGACTGCTTCGTATTGATTGACGACAACATTCCTGAATTTTGCCATTTTCTCCATAATGAATAGCTGGTTCCTGGTGATAATCCTATTTTCGAACAAGACCCTGAATGTGTCGGCATAGCTTGTCGGAGACCTCATCGCGGCATCGGAAATTATATGATCCGCGATGTCGGAGCATGTCTCTATCATAATCTGCAGGGTCCTTTCTATGATACGCTGTGCTTTCCAGTCTTTACGGTATCCGGACAGTGTTATGTCCGAGAACTCTTTTATTTGCCCGCGGTATGTTTCAAGCTCCGCAAGTTTTCTCAAGAGGAGGGATTTATCTACCAATGCCGAACCTCGCTTTCAGTATTCTGTCTTCCCTTATTCTGAAATCAAAATATTTTCGCAGGGTGACGGACTCGTATCGGTGACGCAGGAAGGGCCTTTTATCGGCAAGGATCTGCTTGTTCTGCAATATCCTGCCCGCAAGGCTGTCCGCTGCGTTGTTCAGTATGACCAGATCAAGCTCGTTCGTACCGAGGACGTCCGTAATTTTGGAAAAAAGCTTTAATTTCTGTGTTGGCCGGATATGCTTGTTCTTCAGGTAAACCGCGATATCGATATCCGACAGCGGAGTGGCCCTGTGCCTTGCAAGGCCTCCGAAAAGGTATGCAAAAAGGACCCCCGGCTCTTTTGCGAGCAGTGTTTTTACGCCTGCAATTCTTGCGGAGATATTGTCCGGAATTCTCTCGAATTTTATCATGTCATAGTATTCAACAAGTTCGTATGATTGTCAAACCTGCCTCTCTGATAACCGGAGAGATATTGATAGCGGTGTTCGATAACATAAGATCGAAGGCAAAAGCATACACTTCCGGAAAAATAATGAGAGACATTGAGGAGGCGGTACAGGCGGTCCGTAAGGGTGCATAGAGTCGTTATAGATACCAATGTTCTCATCAAGGGAAGATCCCGAAGATAATAATATTCTGGCAACGGCCATTAACGGGAGAGCGGATTATATAATTTCCGGCGATAAACACCTTTTACATTTAAAAAATTATAAAGGTATAGACATTATAACGCCGAAAGAATTCTGCAGGATACACGACGGTACCCTTTTAAAATAGGTAAAACAGGGACAGCTGTCCCTGTTTTACGAAAAAAGGCGGGCGTGCGCCCGCCCCGATAATCTTACTGCAGAATTTGTT
>JAJYYW010000178.1 GCA_021800575.1 bacterium | reverse complement strand
AACCAGATCGTGGACAGGATTACCCGCAGGTACAACCTGAAGAAGAAGATCAAGATACATATTCCCACGGTGCTCGTCAGGACACTCGCATCGCTTTTCCAGCCGTTCGGACCGTTCCCGGTAACCGTGGAACAGATCGATATGCTTGCCGGCGGTAACACCTGTGCCGATGCTTCGTTGTTTGACGAGCTTGGTCTGATCCCGCAGAAGTTTTACGGGCTCTGAGGTCCGGCGACCATGGAAGAACGGCCGGTTTTACAGCTCGACGCGGATTTGCAGTTTCCCCACGTTTTTGTACTGAGTGCGTCGGCGGGATCCGGCAAGACACACAACCTGTCGCTCCGGTTTATCCAGTTCCTGCTATCCGCCCGGATCCGCAGCAACCGTGGCCGGACGACGCTCGACAGCCTCCTTGCCATCACCTTCACCAACAAAGCCGCAACCGAGATGAAAGAACGCATCCTCAGGCAGATCAAACGGCTTGCCCTCGGCGACCAGCAAGCCCTGGCCGACGCCTGCAGTGTTATCAGCCTGGACCGCGACGCGCTTCAAGCGGCCGCGTACGGGCTCGTTGACTTCATGATACGGCGGTACACGGATTTCCAGGTCCGCACGATCGACAGCTTTCTGAGGAGCATCATGGTGGCATCCCTGCGCGAGACCCGCCTGCAGCCCGGCTTCGATATCGTGATGGATCCGGTCCCCTCCATCGAATACGCCGTCGACGATCTGCTGGCCAGAATTCAAACAGACCAGGGTGCCAGAAACCTGCTTCTGAAGTTCGTTGACACCTACCTGATGGTCGAAGGCAAGACAAGCTTTTATCCCCGCACCGATATCATTGAAACCGTAAACAATCTCAGAACGCGGGAAAGCAAAACGGGCAAACCTCTCGGGAGTGCCGGTACGACACCTGCCGGACTGAATGCAAAAAGAGAGACCCTGCAGGAAACCGTCCGCAGCCTGTACACGTTGATCGCGCACCATGGTATCGCAAAAAACGGGAAGACGCTGCCGGACCAGGACAACGTGCTCGGCAAGATCGCCAGTCATAATTTTTCCGGTAAACTCTGGACTCAACCCGACGCCGGGTACCTGCTCAAGAAAGAGAGCATGGATGAGGCAGGAACACTGCAGGGAACGTGGGACGCGATACGTAGCCAGCTTGCGGATCTGCTCACCGCCTCCGGCACGGGCAGGTACGTTGTCTACTCCGATATTCTGTCCGCGATCAGAAAGACCATCGAAGAATATTCCCTGGCACGGGGAGAAATCCTCGTGGATGACATCAACAAGTACGTGCGGGAGCTGATAGACGCCTACACGGTGCCCGAACTGTACTTCAATCTCGGTGAGAACATCGTCCACTACTTCATCGATGAGTTCCAGGACACGGACCGGGCGCAGTGGAACAATATCAAGGCCCTTGTCATAGAGGCGCTCGCCAACGGCGGCTCCCTGTTCTACGTCGGCGACAAGAAACAGTCCATCTACCGCTTTAAGGGCAGCGATGCACGCCTGTTTGACGAGGTTGCCGGAGACCGCGAAATAAAATCCATGCTCGCGGAAACCTACCGAAAACAGCTCGGCTCAAACTACCGGTCTCAACCGGTTCTTGTCCGTTTTTTCAACGAGACGTTCGCACCCGAAACACTGAAAAGCATACTGACGGAACACAGCGATACCGTCCCGGCAAACATACATGCTTATCTCGGACAGCTCATCGAAGCAACCTATACCGGCTCCGGGCAGACGCCGCAGCAGCCCCGGCAGGCAGGCGGATATCTCCTGATCGAACACGCCGGCGTCCGGGACGAACCGGCTGCACCGGATGCAGAGCTTCCGGATCAAACCGGTGAGAACGGGTCCCGAGACGCCGAGGATGCCCGCATCCGCAGGATTACCGGGGTCATCGCGGACCTTCATGCCCGGGGTACCGCGTATGCGGACATCGCCCTGCTGGTCCGGACGAACCAGCAGGCAAAGGAACTCGCCGGCACGTTAAAGCAGAACAATATACCCGTGCAGTCCGCGCAGGGGTTCGACATACGGGAGCATTCCCTGATCCGGGAAACACTCTCATTTCTCGGGTTCATCAATAATCCCCTGGACACGCTTTCGTTTGCAGGGTTTATCTCCGGAGAACTGTTTGCTGCATGTTCCGATCTGCAGTCCGGCACGCTGCACGACTGGATGCTCCGGCACAGGGACGGCGGCAATCTTCCCGCTGCATTCAGGCAGTGGCAGCCCACGCTGTGGGATGAGCTCATCCGGCCGCTGCTCAACGGCGTGGGGTATCTCCCGGCATACGATATTGTCCACGAGTTTATCAGGCGGTTCAGGATCCGCGAGAACTTCCCTGATGCAACGGGCTTTTTCATGCATCTGCTCAGCATACTGAAGCAACGGGAAGACCAGGGCGAGAATAACCTGGACGGCTTTCTTTACTCCTGGACAGCGCGTCCCGGTGATGACGCCGCCTTTTTTATACGCCTGTCATCCGGGGATGCCGTAAAGGTCCTCACCATCCACAAGTCAAAAGGGCTCGAATTCCCGGTTGTCATTCTTCCGTTTGCGTCCCTGACACCGCCGACCATGAACCGGGGCATGCTCGTTCTCGAGACCGGGGATACCCTCACCCTGACGCATACCAGGCAGGAGTACAGGGACATCCTGGCCAGCATCGATCCGGCAGAGCCGTCCGTCGCCGCCTATAGCAGGGAACGCGCGCTCTCCATCCTCGATGAGCTCAATGTGTTTTATGTGGCGGTGACGCGGGCACGCCAGGAGCTATACATCTTTCTGCACAGCGGGAAGGACCCCCTGTACGACCTGTTCAGGGAAAAGCTCGGGCCGGCGGGAAAGTACGAGCAGGGTACACACGTGGTTACCCGTGTCCGGCGGCAGGCAGAGGGAGAATTCCCGGACAAGCCTCAGGTATCGACCCGATGGCAGAATCATATTTTCATAAAACAGCCGGACAGGGACAGCCTTGAACACTATAACGAAGAACAACGCGGGGACCTTATCCATGCACTGCTTGCACAGGTGCCGTCCGGTGACCCCGCCGAAAAGATAGCGGAATTGTTCGCTGCGATCACTGACGAGGCAACAAGAAACCAGGCGGGCGATCTCGACGCTGCGGCCGCGACACTCTCGCTCAAAGACGTCCGGCCGTGGTTCAACCCGGGACCGGACACCGGGGTGTTCATGGAAAAAGAGGTCGTCAGCTCTACCGGCCAGACCAGGAGGATCGACCGGCTCGTTATAACACCGGACGAGGCGATCGTCATCGACTACAAGACCGGCGGACTCTCGGACATCGAGGCCCACAGGAAACAGGTCCGTGAATACATGGGCATCATAGCCGGGCTGTACCCGGCAAAGCGCACCCGGGGCTTCCTGCTGTATCTCGACCACCGGAGGACCGAAGAAGTACGGTAACCGGAGCACCATCCTCAGGCCAACGAGTTGACACCGCCTGACGATGCACGTATAGTTTCACCATGAAACAATCACGGAACAGAGCATCGATGCCGGACGCACGCGGATATTACGGCGAATACGGGGGACGGTTTGTGCCGGAAACCCTGATGGCGGCACTGAAGGAACTCGAGCGCGGTTTCAGGCGTATTGCGCACACCGCTTCGTTCAACCGGGAGCTGGCGGACTACCTGAAACAGTATGTCGGCAGGCCAACACCACTGTACCATGCCCGCAGGATGAGCGAGGACCTCAACGGCGCAGCGGTGTATCTGAAGAGGGAAGATCTCGCGCATACCGGCGCTCACAAGATCAACAATACCGTGGGCCAGGTACTCCTCGCAAAAAAACTCGGCAAGAAGCGTATCATCGCGGAAACAGGTGCAGGGCAGCACGGCGTCGCGACCGCCACCGCAGCGGCCCTGTTCGGCCTGACCTGCGAGGTGTACATGGGGGATCTCGATATCAGGCGCCAGGCCCTGAACGTGGACCGGATGCGTCTGCTCGGTGCAAAGGTCATTCCGGTCTTTTCGGGCTCCATGACCTTGAAAGATGCCATGAATGAGGCAATCCGTGACTGGGTCACCAACGTTGACACGACACACTACGTCATCGGATCGGTTGCTGGTCCACACCCCTATCCCGAAATCGTCAGGCATTTCCAGTCCGTTATCGGCACCGAGGCAAAGCGGCAGATCACCGCGACAGTGCACCGGCTCCCGGATGCGCTCATCGCCTGCATCGGCGGCGGAAGCAACTCCATGGGACTGTTCTCTCCGTTCATCCATGATACCGGTGTCAGGCTGATCGGTGTGGAAGCGGGCGGCCTCGGCATACAATCAGGGAAGCACGGCGCCTC
>JAJYYW010000177.1:919-4386 GCA_021800575.1 bacterium | reverse complement strand
GGCCCTGCCGGACCTGTCTGAGAAGGGCCGGCTTTTTGATCAGCTCCATGCCAATCATAGCAAGGACCAGTGCGCCCTCCGCAATCCCCCGGTCAGCAGATTTCGAGACCGCAAGTCTGCGGAAAGCGGGCGTATGGATGTGGGCCTTCGTTCCGATGGGTGTGGAGATGTGGAGCGTCGGCAGCACATGGGAGAGCTCCCCGATATCCGAGGAACCTATCCCCTGATACGGGCTGGCCTTCGTTTGCTGCAGATGCAGGGCATCTAGGACCTGTCCGTAGACAGACACGAGCTGTTCGTTCACGCGGAACGGATATTGTGTATACCCCTCTTCCTTCACCACAGCCCGTGTTCCGGTTGCCTGAGCAGCACCCCGTACGGCACGGAGGATCCAGCCCATGAGTTCGTCAAGCTCAGCCATGGTTATCGCACGAACGAAGTAATACGCCTCCGCAAAATCGGGTATGATGTTCGGAGCGGTACCGCCGCAGGTGATGATGCCGTTTGCCCGCATGAAGGGCTTGAATGATGCGCGCAGTCCATTGATGATGTTGATGGCAAGAATCAGCCCGGACAGTGCGTCCCTGCCCTCCTCCGGGTAGGTCGCCGCATGGGCGGACTTGCCGCTGAACTTGATACGTATCTTCTTCAATGCAAGCATGTGCCGGTACCCCAACCGCTTGGTCGAGGCGTGGCCCATCAGTGCAGCATCATATGTATCGAAAATATGGTGGCGGATCAACACGGGCTTGCCGTACCCGATCTCTTCGGCGGGTGTTCCGATCACCGCTATGCGCGCAGCGTCCGGGCGTACGGCCCGGGACAAGGCAACCGCTGCGCCTGCGCTCACGGCGCTGTTGACGTTATGCCCGCATGCATGTCCGATGCCCGGCAACGCGTCGAGTTCGGCCAGATAGGCAAGGGCAGGATGACGCGCGGTTCCGAAGGTGGCCGAAAACGAAGTCCGGAGTCCGCCGATGCCTGTGCTTATCCGGAACCCGTGTGCCCGGAGAAAGCCGCAGAGAACGTCCCGCGTCCGGTCTTCACCGAGTGCACTCTCCGGGTGTGCGGAGATGGTATGGGAAAGCCGGACAAGGTCCGGGGTGAGGCCTTCAATAAGGCTGCGCAGCCTGTTTTTCAAACGACACCTCTTCTGCATCGAATACCGGCCCGTCCTTGCAGACCCTGCGGGTCCTGCCTTTGGTATCGAAGATCGTGCACCCCAGGCATACGCCGAAACCGCATGCCATGCGTGCCTCCAGGGAAACAGAACACGGAACCCGGTGTTCGTGGGCGATGTCTTTGACAGCCGCCAGCATAGGCAGGGGGCCGCACGCAAACACCGAAGGTCTGCCTGTAATCCCCGCGCGCAGGACATCCGTAATCGTGCCATGGTGCCCCAGCGAACCGTCGTCCGTGGACAACACGGGACGGTAGGGATCCAGCAGATCCAGCAGGACAAGGTCGTCCTGCGTCCGAGCACCATAGAGCAGTTTGTACGCGGTTCCCTTCCTGTGGAGTTGTTGGACGAATGAAAACACCGATGCAATACCAACGCCGCCGGCTACGACAATCGCGCTGCTGCGTAGTGCAGCAGGGAAGCCGTTACCGAAAGGACCGGTGAGGAACATCCGCCTGCCCGGCTCGAAACCGGCAAGGAGCTGGGTGCCCCTGCCAGTAATCTTGACCAGGAACCGGTACGCACCGTCATGTTCGTCGAGTATGCTGAACGGCCGCAGGAGAAGTGGATCATATGTACCGGATACCTGGAGCATCATGAACTGACCGGGCTTGAATGCAGGCCGGTCGTCGACGCTGACCGCCAGGAGCACATACCCCTTCTGCATATGCTCCCGCGCTGTAACAATGCCCGTACGGGTCAGTTTCGGGTCTGCCTGCATTATCGGCCTATAATTTTTTTCATGACCAGGGCGTCTTCCTTGTTGTCCGAATAGTACCCCCGCCTGACCCCTATCACGTTGAATCCCCGGTTGATATACAGGGTCAGCGCCTGGATGTTCGAGCGCCGCACCTCAAGGAACGCAACAACAGCCCCGCGCTCCCGCGCAGCAGCCAGGGACGCCTCCATGAGCCGGTTGCCGATACCGGAGCGCCGGTACAATGGATGAACGGCCAGGTTGAGGACGTGCAGTTCGTCTGCGATCAGGAGGTTGAGCATAAATCCCCGGACCCCGGTGCTGCGGCGATCGCGCGCAACGTAATTGAGTGCATGCACGCTCTCCAGGCTGCCCTGGATGAGGTTTCTGGACCACGGGTACGTATACGATTGTGCTTCGACCGCAACGATCGCATCAAGATCGTCCGCCCGGGCCGGCAGCACGTCTATGGCGATGATCTGTTCTGCTCTGCTCTTCTCGACTACCATCTCAGTAATGCGGACGCCCAGGTGAACCCGGCGCCGAACGCCGCGACACACACCAGTGCACCCGGCTTTAACCTGCCGTCTTCCAGTGCATCGTAAAAACACAGGGGAATGGTGGCTGCCGTGGTGTTTCCGTATTTCTGAATATTGTGGACAACCTTTTCCCGCGGTATGCCCAGGGCGTTGCTCACAAATTCATTGATCCTCATGTTTGCCTGGTGCGGTACGAGCAGGTCGATGTCTTCGGGTTTGAACCCGTTGGCATTCAAGGCCTCAAGGATCGCTTCCGGCTCTCTCGTCACTGCATGCTTGAACACATTCTTGCCGTTCATCTTCGGGTAGTGCCTGCCCTGGTCCAGCATTTCGTGGGTCAGCCGGGGGTGGAGAATGCTTGCGGGTGCCTCAACCCAGAGCTCCTTGGCAAACTTTCCCTGGGAATGCAGGTGGGTCGACAGAATGCCCCTGCGTTCGTCTTCACTCTCCCCGAGAACGACGGCACCGGCGCCGTCTCCGAACAGTACGGCGACGTCCCTGCCCCTGGTCGTAAACTCATTGCCCGTAGAATGGACCTCGGCCCCGATAACCAGGATATGTTTGTACATGCCCGTTTTGATAAACTGGTCTGCTATGGAAAGGCTGTAGATGAACCCTGTACACTGGTTCCGGACGTCGAGTGCTCCGATGGGTTCGACACCGAGCATATCCTGAACGAGCACCCCGCAGCCGGGGAAATTATAGTCGGGGCTCAGCGTGGCAAAGATGATAAAATCGATGTCCTGTTTTTTCAACCCGGCATTTTTGATAGCCTCCTCAGCCGCGCGCGCTCCCATGAGCGCAGCACCTTCCCCCTCTGCGGCAAAGTGGCGCTGTTCGATGCCGGTGCGCTGCCGTATCCACTCGTCCGATGTGTCCATCAGCTTTTCAAGATCAAAGTTGGTCACGACCTTTTCCGGCAGGTATCTTCCGACGCCGAGTATGCGAGATTTTTTCATTCCTTAATCGTCCTTTTCTAATATAGACAACGGCGCGTCCGGCAGCATGCCGGTTGCACCTTTGAATGAATTCACAATATCCGAGCGTGATA
>JAJYYW010000177.1:0-909 GCA_021800575.1 bacterium | reverse complement strand
CGAGAGCTTATACTCTCTTGGCTCTGCGGATGTAAACCGGAGCATGGTGTACGCGGTACCCTCCAGCAGGCTCTGCATGCTTGTGTTGAGATCGTACAGCGACGGCATAACGTGCACCACAGTGTATAGGGATAATTTCGAAAGTGCAACTAAAAGATCTTCGGTCATAAGGGACAGTTTTTTCGGCGTCAGGGCGCTTTTCTTGCCGAGGCCGTAGACCAGGACCTTCCTTCCGTGGGCGCAGGACTTCCGGAGGTAGATCATCATTTTTGCGCGTTCCCTGCCCTCGAATGCCCTGCCCGCTATCATCCGCGAAAGCTCACCGCACAGCTCCCAATCGACGACCCCTGCATATCCGTGCAGAGGAAGGCGATCCTCGAACAGCAGCAAAACAACCGGCTCTTCAAACAGCCGGTCGAACGATGTATCCAGATTTATCTCGAGGCTCACGTCGTCCTGCCGATCTCCCTGGCTATGGCATCCAGCACCCCGTTGATAAACATGAATGAGTCTTTGGTACCGTACTTCTTCGCTATCTCGACGGCTTCATTGATGATGACCTTCATGGGCGTCGTGGTTTCGTACAGAAGTTCGTATAGGGCAAGCCGCAGGATGTTTTTGTCGACGATCGCGATTCTCGAAATCGTCCAGTTCTTCAGATGGTTCGAGATCTGCGCATCGATGAGATCGAGGTGCGAGACGATCCCGAGTATCTTGTCCACGGTCGCCTGATCCCATTTGTTCCTTCCTGCAAACAGCCTGACCGAATCGGCTTCATAATCATCGAGGATGTCGACGCTGTACAGTGCCCTCAGGAGTGTTTCTCTTTCTTCCCTTTTTCCCATCGAGTGTCGTTCTCTCTGCTCAATTCCTTTTTCAGATTGGCAAGCTCAACCGCGGTCATGGCGG
>JAJYYW010000176.1 GCA_021800575.1 bacterium | reverse complement strand
AGAATTAAAGATATTGCAAGGTTCTTTAACAACGCTTTTCTGTGGGACGGCGTCCTTCTGAATTTTCTGCCGTCAACATTGTGTCGCATACGGTGTCCTACTCCTTTCCTTCATTTTCCCCATCACTCTCGGCGCCGATGGGCTTCATTCCGAGACGCAGCCCCATACCGGTAAGAACCTCTTTTATCTCACTCAGGGACTTTCTGCCGAAATTCTTCATCTGTAATATTTCCTGTTCTGTTTTTAAAACAAGCTCGCCTATGGTCTTGATGTTGGCATTTTTCAGGCAGTTCGTCGCCCTTACGGAGAATTCAAGTTCATCGATACTCTTATTCATCAATTCCGCAACCTTGTTATCTTCCTGAATGACATCGCCATGAATGAACTCAAGATTGCTGCGTTCGACAATTTCTTCGGAAAACAGGGACAATTGTTCGGATAAAATCTTTGCGGCAGCGATCAGTGCCTTCCTGGGTTCGATACTTCCATCGGTCCAAATTTCAATGATAAGTTTGTCATAATCTATAATCCTGCCTACCCGGGAATTCCGCACCTGGAAGTTCACCCGTATCACCGGAGAAAAAATAGAATCTATGGGTATAACACCGATGGGCATATTCTCATCCTTATTTTCTTCCGAAGGAATATATCCCCTTCCCTGCTTCACCACCATATCTGCATTCAATACAGCATCCTTGCCAAGCTTGGCTATCCGTGTGTCCGGATTAAGTATAAGCACCTTGTCATCGACGACGATGTCCTTTGCCGTCACTTCCATCTCGCCCCTGGCCCGTATCTTAATCTCGCGCTCCGGAGCATCGAGCAATTTCAGACGGACCGACTTCAGGTTCATAATGATTTCCATGACATCTTCATACACACCCGGTATCGTCGAAAACTCGTTCGTGACGCCTTCTATCTTGACGGACGTTATTGCCGCTCCTTCAATGGATGAAAGGAGTATTCTCCGTAACGCATTTCCAATGGTTGTTCCGTAGCCTCTCTCCAACGGCTCGATAGTAAACTTACCGTACGTGCCGGTCAGGGTATTGCTGTCAATGACTACCCTTTTTGGTTTAACGATCGGCTGTAAATTCCTATGAATCATTTATCCCTCCACATTAAGAACACTGTTTATTTAGAGTACAACTCGACAACGAGCTGCTCTTGTACAGGTACACTGATGTCTGCCTTTTCCGGCAGTGCCTTTACGGTCGCTTTCATGGTTGAAGGCTCCAGTTCAAGCCATTTCGGTATGCCTGCCTTTTCACGCGCGCTCAAGGAGGTTTGTACATGGACGTTTTCCTTCGTAGTGCCCTTCAGCTCTATGACGTTACCGACTTTTACCATAAATGACGCGACATCCACTTTCTTCCCATTCACGAGAATATCGCCATGGTTTACCAGCTGCCGTGCACTCGCCCTGGACGGGGCAAACCCGAGATTGTACACGACGTTATCAAGGCGCCTCTCGAGGGCCGACAGCAATGCATCACCCGTCTTGCCAATACGCCGTGTTGCATCCCTGAAGATCCGCTCGAATTGGCGTTCGGTGATTCCATATATTCTTCTCAGCTTCTGTTTTTCACGGAGCTGAACACCATACTCTGTTAATTTTCCTTTATTCTGTCCGTGGGAACCGGGAGGATAATTCCTGCGTTCTATGGCGCACTTTTCTCCGTAGCACCTGCTTCCCTTTAAAAAAAGTTTTATGCCTTCTCGTCTGCAAAGCTTACAAGCTGATTCAGTATACCGTGACAACGTTTCCTCCTTTAATTATACTCGTCTCTTTTTCGGCGGTCTGCAACCATTGTGGGGAATGGGTGTAACATCCTTGATAGCGAGGATCTTTATTCCTGTTCCCTGGATTGCACGGATAGCGGATTCTCTGCCCGCACCCGGCCCCTTCACGTACACAACAATGCTCTTCATACCGAGATCCATTGCTTTCCTGGTTGCATCCTCTGCCGCAAGCTGCGCTGCAAAAGGTGTTCCCTTCTTCGATCCTTTGAACCCTTTGATACCCGCACTCGACCATATGAGTACGTTTCCCTCATTATCGCTGATGGTGACTATGGTATTGTTGAAGGTGGATTGAATGTGTACAATACCGGTACTGACCGTCCGTTTTATCTTTTTCTTCGTTTTTCTCGGGGTAGCCAAGCTTATCCTCCTATTTCTTCAATTCTTTCTTCTTCAGACCGCCGACTGTTTGCCGTCTCGGGCCTTTCCTTGTCCGCGCATTCGTATGTGTTCTCTGCCCCCGCACCGGCAAACCCTTTTTATGCCGCAATCCTCTGTAACTGTTTGTGTCGATGAGGCGTTTTATGTTCGTTTTCTCATCTTTTTTCAGGTCGCCACCGACTTTGTATTTGTTTTCTATGATCTTTCTTATTATTGCCAGTTCATCTTCCTTTAATTCTTCGACCTTCCGGGTATACGCTATACCGGCCTCTTCCAGAATAGCCGAGGACAGGGAGTTACCAATACCGTATATGTAGGTAAGGGCAATCCATATATTCTTATTTTTCGGCAGGTCCAAACCCGCTATACGTGCCATAACGACCTCCTATCCTTGCCTTTGTTTGTGTTTGGGATTTTCACAGATTACCCTCAAAACACCTTTTCTTTTTATAATCTTACATTTCGCACATCTCTTTTTCACCGATGCATGAACCTTCATATCTCCTCCTTAAACGTACACTCGTATCAACTTCTGTAAACGATTCGCCCCTTTGTCAGATCATACGGAGACAACTCAACCGTCACTTTATCCCCGGCCAATATCTTAATATAATGCATGCGCATCTTGCCCGAAATATGTGCAAGAACTTTATGCCCGTTTGCAAGTTCTACCCGGAACATCGCATTAGGAAGGGTTTCCAAAACAGTGCCTTCTACCAGGATAGCATCTTCTTTTGGCATATCAATTTACCTGTGATAGCACAATACCGTGCTCATAATCAACAACGATGGTGTGTTCAAAATGAGCAGACAATGAGCCATCCGCGGTCCGTGCAGTCCAGCCGTCTGCATCAATCTTAATCCTGTAGTCACCCTCGTTTATCATAGGTTCTATGGCAAACACCATTCCCTTCTCCAGTTTTATACCTTTGCCGCGCTGGCCATAATTCGGTATCTGCGGATCTTCATGAAGCGCCCTGCCGATACCATGACCTACAAAATCACGCACAACTGAAAATCCGTTGCTTTCCGCACATTCCTGCACGGCACTTGAAATATCGAAAAGCCTGTTTCCTACCTTCGCCTCTTTCACTGCAAGAAACAGTGATTCTTTGGTCGTTTTCAAAAGATGTTCGGCCTTCACGCTTACTCTGCCGACCGGAACGGTCACAGCCGCATCTCCAAAGAACCCCTGCATCTGAACACCAAAATCGAGGCTTACGATGTCCCCGTCCTGTATGATCCGTTGAGGAGAGGGAATACCGTGTACAATCTCATCATTGATAGACACACAGATGCTTGCCGGATACCCCCGGTACCCTTTGAATGCAGGCTTCGCACCGTACTTTTTTAACATGTCTTCAGCCATTATATTTATATCTTCCGTACTCATACCGGCTTTCACACTATTCGAGAGCTCCCGAAGGACCAGGGCAACGATTCGTGATGCCTCGGCTATCTTCTTTACCTCTTCGGAAGTCTTCACATTAACCATGAAAAGCCTGATCGATAATGGTATTGATGTTCCCGTTGATAGCGTCTATACTGCCATCCGCGATCACCGTTTTGAGCATACCCTTCTTTGCATAATACTCTATCAGGGGTGCCGTTTTACTGTTGTAGACCTTAAAACGCTCCCGTATGGTAGCCTCCTTATCATCATCCCTCTGATAAAGACTCCCATGACAATCATCGCACGTACCTTCTTTTTTCGGAGGCTCTGTCAAGAGATTGAAAATCTTACCGCAGCTGCTGCACACGCGGCGAGCGGATAACCTCTGAATAATGCTGTCCTCATTGACCTTGAGTTCAATAACGGCAAAATTCGCGATATTGAGTTCCTTGAACTTGACGTCAAGGGCGTCAGCCTGCGCAACCGTTCGCGGAAAACCGTCGAGTATGAATCCTTTGCCTGCATCGTTTGCTTTGAGCCTTTTTTCCAGCATGCTTATAACGAGCGAATCAGGAACCAGTTCACCCTTGTCCATATACGCCTTCGCCTTGATACCGAGGTCCGATGCATTCTTGACTTCCTGGCGCAGCATATCGCCGGTCGCAATCTGCGGTATACCGTACTTTTTACTGATTATCGTCGCCTGCGTTCCTTTGCCAGCACCCGGGGGACCAATCAATAATAACCGAATCATGACCTTACCACCTTCTTCCTTTCATCTTCACATTTTTCATGAGACCTTCATAGTTTCTCA
>JAJYYW010000175.1 GCA_021800575.1 bacterium | reverse complement strand
AGCTTTGCGGTGATGGTCTTTGCCAGGACACCGGGAATGCCTTCGAGTACCACGGCGAAGGCCCCTGCCTGTTCAACCGCCAGTGCGTCTTCGATCAACACGGCTGAACTCTTATCATCCCTTCCCTGTACCTTGTATCCCCCCATCCTGTGTATAGACTGGGGTGTCAGACCAATATGGCCCATGACCGGGATATCGGCTCGAACAATTGCATGGATAGTATCTGCCATCGTGCTGCCGCCCTCCAATTTGACTGCTTCAGCCCCGCCCTCCTTCAGAAGCCTGCCGGCATTGTACACGGCATCGCGGATGCCCGTCTGGTAGGAGAGAAACGGCATATCCCCTACGATTAAACTGTTCGCAGCGCCCCTGACAACGGCCCTCGTGTGATAAAGAATTTCCTCTACGGTGACATGAAGGGTATTTTTATAACCGTTGACGACCATGCCGAGCGAGTCGCCGATGAGAATGATTTCGATCCCCGCTGCATCGGCGATGGCTGCAGACGGATAATCGTAGGCGGTGAGCATGCTGATGCGCTCGCCTGCCTCATACATTTTGAGGATGCCCGGTATCGTAACTTTTTTTCTGTCCATAAAAAAAACCCCAGCCGAAACGACTGGAGTTTTTTACAGATCTTTCCATCCTCCACCGTCTCGGTCTTTTGAGGGATCCAAGCGGATGAATCAACCGTAGACCATTTCGGCAGCAATGTCAACAGATACTTATATGTCCGGCACCGATGAACGCTGGCATAAATAATAAGGTTGAAAACTATTATGGAATACGCTATGTTGAGCCCATGAAGATAATAACAATCATACTCTTGCTGGTGTGGTTCATCGGCTGCGGTCCGTCATCTGTCAATGTGAAAACGTCCATGGAACTGGCACAGACCGCGTATTCAAAGTTACTCACGACGAATCCCGAACCCCTCGATGTCCAGGGATACCGGATCTACATGGCAAAGGCAAAATCTGCATACGACAACGACGATTATTCCGACGCCCAGGCCTACGCACAACAAGCGCTGGAGCAGGCAGACAAAGCGTACAACACCAGGATCCAATTGAAGGCAGATGCAAAAAACCATATCGAACTGACCCGGACAAAGATGAACAGCCTCCTCGTTCCCGGACAGGAAGCTGTTCATGAATTTTTCGAAGCGTTGGACAACTACAGCACCGGGAAATACAGGGCTTGCCTGTCCCTGCTGTCCGATGTTTCAAAACGCCTCGACATAAACGCTCAAACTGCATTCCTCCATTCCGTAACCCTCTACGTTCCCGAAAATCTCGCGGGCAGGTTCGGCAAGGATGTTCCCGTCTTTGCGTTCATGGGAAATGATTTCAGACTGCACAAGGTCATTGCCCAGGTCAAGGGACCCGTCGAAGTCGATTTTGTAAACCAGTTCTTCGTACGTGAGAATTTCTCGTACTTTCATATCAAGAGCGATAAGCTCCATATCGACGGATGGGTATATCCGCAATTCGTTGTCATAGGCAAGATTAAAGTAACACATGGGGAGGTTAAATAAATGATCAAAAAAAATGCTTTCGGCCTTGCGTGCGGACTTGTCCTGGGTCTTGTTCTCTTTCTTTTGACAAATTATATCGTCCTGCTCCATCACGGCGGTGAAACGTTGATCAAGTTAAACCAGGTCTACTGGGGCTACTCCATATCGTTCGGCGGGGCGCTGCTGTCCCTTATATACGGGTTTGTCACCGGATATCTCGCAGGATGGTTTATAGCGCTGTTTTACAACATTTTCGCCTGAACGCCGCATAACGTTATCTGATTTAATCTGGAATATGCAGGGTGGATAATCTTACCTACTATCTTGAAATTCTGAAGCTTGAGCCTGACAATATCCCTGCATTGAAGGGACTCTCTGAGGTATACAAGGCAACCCAGCAATGGGACAAGCTTATCGAAATATACGAAAAGTTGTTTACCCTAGCCGAGGAAGATGACGAGCGCATCAACTATATTCTCGGTGTTGCAGACATCTACGTCGAGAAGTTGCAGGATAACACAAAAGCACTGGAATTTTACCTCGATGCCATCGAACTGAACCCATCGGAACAAAGCGCTCTGGACAAAGTGCAGCAGATCCTGCAAAACGAAGGGGATATCGCTGGTCTGACGGTTTTGCTCGAAGGGAAATCGCTTTTAACCGGGGACGCTGAGCAAAAAGCCGGCATCAATGCCATGGTTGCAGATAATTATATGCGGCTCGGCAGATATGACGATGCCTTGGCGTTTCTTGCGCAGTTCCCGGTCCCGCCCTATGAACCGACCGTGCATCTCTATAAGAAACTAGCCGCGGACGGCCTTGCCTCAACACTGATCGAGTACAGAGATCTCCTGGCATCCGGATTGAATAACCATGATGAAATCATTGCATTGTACCAAACCCTCGCTACCCTCTACGGAGACACTATCCAGGACCCCTATGAATCGGCGTATTATTATGAGATGGCCCTTGCAGCGGGTGCTGCGGATCGTTCGAACATCCTGAGTACATTACAGCAGATCTATACCACCTTCGATGATCCTGTGCTTATGCTCTCGGTTCTCCTGCCCATACAAGAGACCGCTGCCCCGGAACAAGCCTTTGATATCGATAA
The DNA here is from genome assembly GCA_021800575.1 of bacterium. GTDB lineage: Bacteria > JAMCPX01 > JAMCPX01 > JAMCPX01 > JAMCPX01 > JAJYLM01. The sequence goes on along the minus strand of JAJYYW010000175.1, from coordinate 1,784 downwards.
GGCTATAGGACTTTCTTACCTTCGTCTCGATAACCCTGCGGATGCCCTTCCCTTTCTCGAACGTGCTCTTGCTTTGAAACCTGACGATACGTCCCTGCTTTCTACGACCCTCGACATCTATACGCACCAGGGAGCATCGGACAACATCGAATCGACCCTGGTAAAACTGATCGAGGCCGAAGACGATCGCGACAAACGAATACCGCTGTATACAAGGGTAATTCCTCTCCTGATAGAGAAGAAAGACTATGAAACTGCCAAACAGTATATCACGGCGCTCGTCGAAATCACCGGAGACAGATCAACCGACGCGCTTCTCGAGCAGATATACACGGATACCCAGGACTATAACGGCCTCGTGAATTTCTATCTTGAACGGCTCAACGGCAGGGAAGATCAGAAAGATTCCGCTCCCCTGTGGGCATCCCTCGGCGATGTCTACCTGAAAGGCTTCTCGCATGAGGAGTATGCAATCGACAGCTATACAAGGGCAGCAGCACTGGATCCCGATTCTTTGGTCTATCGTGAAAAGCTTGCCGGACTCTACCAGGCAGCACAGCGATGGCCCGAAGCGGAGCAGGCGCTCGTTACACTGCTCCCCCTGATTACGGACGGCAGTAAAAAACTCGCTCTGCAGCTTGCACTCGGCAACATCTATCTTTCCTTCACAAAAGATTACGAGCGTGCTGCCGCCATCTATACCGGAATTTGTGCTGCCGATCCCCGCAGCGTGCCTGCCCTTTCTGCGCTGGAGAGGATCTACCGCGAAACCGGCAATTATAGGGATCTCGCCGGCATACTCGAAAAGAAACTTCCGCTGACGGATTCGGCCTATGACACGCTTGCCGAACTCGGTTCCCTGTTGTTTGACCGGGACATCGATATCCAAAAAGCCCGTGAATACCTCTGGCAGGCTCTCACCTTAAACCCGCAGTCCACCGACGTCGTTGATGTTCTGAAAAGGCTGTACGAGACGACGGGAGACTACCAGGGATTTGAAAAATTATATTCGTTCCTGATTGACACTACCAGTCCGGCGGGAGCGGCAAGAACAGAGCTCCTCCTGAAGCTCGCGCATATCAGGTTCGATAAACTCGCCCTGCCGGACAAGGCAATCGAGACGTTCGAACAGATTATTTCCCTGGAGCCCGACAACGCCGATGCACGGTTGTCGCTCGCATCCCTCTATTTCAATGCCGGCAACTGGGAAAAGGCCGTGGTCCACCTCGGATATTCTATCGACCGCAACATAGTGCCCCTCGAACACCTGCCCGAATTCCTGTTCAAGTATGCTCGGACACTCGATAAGCTCGGACGACAGCAGGATTCCCTGCACCTGTATCAACGGGCGTTCGATCTCAACAGCAGTGAAAAGCGGTATGCCGAAGCGTACGGATATTCGGCTTTTACAAATCATGAGTACGCAGGGGTTATCAAGGCGTTTGAAACCCTGCAAAGGATATCGGCAGACCTTGAGAACAGAACGGACATCTACAAGAAACTGGCGTCTGCCTATGAAGAGCAAAAAGACTACCGGGCCGCAACCATTTACCTCATGAAACTGACGGAGATAGAGCCGTCCAACCGGGACTATTTCCAATGGCTCGAGAGACTGTGCACCCTGGGAAGCGATCATGCACTGCTTGCCAGCGTCCTGAAGAAAGAGTCCGAACTCAGCACTTCAGATGCAGAGGTCCTGGCACTCACGATGCGGCGTGCCAGCATACAGGAGGAAAACCTCGGCGATACAAAATCCGCAATTAAAACGCTCGAGGATCTCATCA
>JAJYYW010000174.1 GCA_021800575.1 bacterium | reverse complement strand
TACAGATCTCTTTTTGCTCTGTATCCCTCCCAGAGGTGGGAAAAAATTAAGAGGATACGCGCAGGATACGATCCAGCGAGGTTTATTTTTTCAGAGAGCTTTTTAGCTTTTCCCAGTCCTTGTTAAAGGTGTCGATGCCCTTGTCCGTGAGCGGATGCTTCATGAGCCGCTCGAGGACATTGAACGGGACGGTCGCAATATGTGCACCGAGCAGGGCTGACTGGACAAAATGTACCGGATGCCTGATGCTGGCAACGATGATCTCGGTCTTGAACAGGTAATTGTCGAAGATCGTCACGATATCCTGGATGAGTTCCATGCCGTTGCCGGATATGTCATCTATCCTGCCCACGAACGGGCTGACATAACTGGCGCCTGCCTTGGCAGCGAGCAGTGCCTGCGAGGCGGAGAAGATCAGTGTTACGTTGGTTTTTATGCCCTGATCCGCGAGCCGTCTCACCGCGATCAGTCCCTGCTCGCACATGGGGATCTTTATCACGACGTTCTTGCCGAGCCGTGCAAGGGGCTTCGCCTCTTTCACCATGGTGTGCGCATCCGGGGAAACGACCTCAGCGTTGACCGGTCCGTGGACCAGCTTGATGATCTCCCTGAGCTGGGAAACAGGCTCCCTGCCTTCTTTTGAAAGCAGGCTCGGGTTCGTGGTAACGCCGTCTATCAGGCCGAGCTCAACCGCCCGGGCTATCTCTTTTGTATTTGCTGTGTCGAGAAAAATCTTCATTGGTTTGCTCCTTTAGAAGAAAGTATATGCAACATTGCCCTCGATGGAATCTACATCGAAAACATGGATCTCGAAATTAAAAAAAACGTACGGTGTAATAAACTGGTCAATCCCGAAGATGCCGCCGATATTGTACTTCGAGACGTACGAGACGCCGGGATTGGTAAAACGCAGGTCCACGTTCGATGCCTCGATGCCGCCGTAGGTAACCGTGTTCAGGTTCTTGAACGCTGCATACACAGCGCCGCTGTATTCAAGATCCGTAACGTTCCGGACAGCGTTGCCGCTCTGGGTGTTATGCACATCCGCAGTGATGTTGATGGTAAACCTGCTTCTGTGCGGGTCAGGCAATGACAGCCTGAAGCCCCCGCCGTATGCGCCGCCCAGGTACCCTTTGAAGTCCGGATTGGCAAGCCAGATATCTTCAAAACCCCCGTCAGCGTAGATGCTCAGCTGGCTGACGATGTTCTACCGGGCGATGATGGCGAATCCTTTGGAGGACATGTCCGTGTCCATGATCCTCGGAGCGGTGACCCTGCGCATCCGGTAGCCAATACCGAATCCAAGAGAAAAGTCCCCGGTCTTCTGTCCGACCGACATCATGCCGATGGGCGTTGCGTACGTCCGGACAGGCAGGCACAACAACGCCAGCACAAGGGTCGCAAGCCACAGTCCCCTGCGTGTAGGGCAGGGTCCCGATGACCCTGCCTGCCTGCTATTCAACCCCGGCTTCATGTCAGTGTCCGTACTGGCTCATGATTGTGGGCGTTATGCCGTTGGCAGCAGCTATTGCAGAGTACACGTCAACCGCGGGCTGGACCGGCGTGCGGGTAAAGTCCGTACCTGCGGTCGGAACAAATCCGCACAGCGGCTTGGTGTTACAGGTGGTGGTGAAATCATCAACGTAAAACAGTCCGAAGTTCTGGTCATACCCCGACGTCCATTCATAATCGTAGTCCATGGTCCAGTACATATAGCCAAGCATATCTGCGCCCTGATCGATGGCGTTCTTGACCGCCTGGATATTCTGGACAATGTACTGTGCCTTACCGACAGGGTCGGCATTGCCGTAGCCGTTCTCGGTTATCAGCATGGGCAGGTGATAGCGCCGTGCGTACTCGAGCAGGATGGCCGTCAGTCCCTGCGTTTCCGAGGGGTTCTGGGCAGGGCATCCAATGGAATTTAAGGGTATAATGGATGCGATGGTAGAGTCACAGGGCAGGGCGTTGATGGGCGCCAGTATCCCGGCAGGCGCAGGTACAACATAATCGTTGTTGTAGTAATTCACCCCGATATAATCGAGGGTGTGCGCCCATTCAGGATAGTACTGCGTGTTGGTCGTTCCCGTCAGGCCGTTGTCGAATTCGCCCGTTGTCACAGCATCAAGGTACAGGAGGTTATAGGCATGGTCGAATGCCTTTGCAGCTGCCGCTGAGGCAGGGTCGTTGGGTATTGCACTCGAATAGATGGAGTTCTGTGCGATACTGACCATGGCATTGGGCTCGACTGCGTGTATGGCGTGATACGCCAGCGCATGTCCCATGATCATATTTTTTACCACGGTCTCCACACTTGCATTATTGGACATCGTTGGCTGCGTAAGGTTTGAAAGACTCTTGAACCCCGGAGGAAATTCACCGGCGATATACCCGCTCAGGGTGTCAGGCATGGGCTCGTTCTCGGTGATCCAGTATTTGACTGTTGTCGAGAACTGCTGTGCCATGAATGCTGCATAACTTGAGAATGCGTACGCTGTCAGCGTATTTGTCCAGCCGCACAGGCTTGACGGATCACAAATGGTCGTCGTGTTGGTGGGCGTGTCCACCCACTGCGGCAGTGTCCAGTGGAGCAGGGTAACGACCGGGGTCATGCCATGTGCCTGGAGTGAGGCTATGACGTCCTTGTAGTGCTGGACCTCTGCTGTTATAACATCGCCCGCTGTCAACGGCATACCTATCACCGCCGGTGGATTCGGCTCAATCCTTGACCATTCGAAGGTAAGTCTGAATGCGTTCAGGTGCATTGCCTGGGCGTTGGTGAAGTCCTCGGCATACAGGTTGTAGAAATTGTCCGCGAGTCCCACGGGCGGGGTGTTTCCCAGCTGTTCCCAGATGTACCAATCGTTCGCGGTATTGCCGCCTTCACTCTGTTCTGCTGCTGTCGAAACGCCCCATAAGAAACCTTTCGGAAAGCTGGCGGAACTCTTGCTGCTGCTGCCCGAGCACGAAACCAGTGTCGCTATGCCCAGCATCACCGTGATTGCGTAGATTACACTGCGCTTTTTCATACGTCCTCCTTGCGATTGTCTGTTTGTCTTGCCGTGTCCTTCACCTGCTGCCGTTCCCCTCCTGCAGTGCAGGTGCCATTCAGTGACCATAGATCTGCGGCTGTCTTCAGGGATCATCGTTTTTCCGGCATCCATGCTGTAGGGGTGACCGGCTGACCGTTCAAGTAAACCACACTCGTGACCGGATGGTCAATAATATTCAGCCACGGCTTTTCGTCGCCGGGCCTGTATCCTACCGGGACGTAGATGTACGAGGTGAAGGTGTAGGTGCCTTTCTTCGCTTTCATGAGATTGCCGAAGTCATAGCCCGTACTGCCTATCTGCCCGGGCTCGTTCTCCGGCGGATCGGGCATGGAGATGTCATCGACAAAGTACAACCGCTTGGTGAACGGGACGTCTTTGCCCATCACCACCCTGTTCATCCATGCGCCCTGGGGACCCGCGACGACAGCCCAGTCGTACGGCCCGCGGTCAAGGTCTTTCTGCGCAGGGCTCATCCTGCCGGTAATGGTGAGGCCCCGGGGGTTGTTTGAATTGTAGAACGTCATGCCCAGCGCATTGTGGTTGAAGTCCGTGGTCGTCACAAGCCGGGCCTTCTTGACGATGTAGAGCCGCTGGAGGTCTATGGGGATGTCCACGACCGTCGGAAACTGGAAATAATCATAGTAGTAGATGCTGTCCGACAGGACCGACGGCGACTGGATGCCGAGCACGATGTCCATGGAATTCGCAACCCTCCGGATGACGCGCACCGGTCCCTGGATGTAGCCCACGAGCCGCGACTTGAAATCGTCCTCGTCCCGGTGGATGTGCAGGAGAAAGGTATTGATATCGAGTCTCATCTTGAAACGGTCGAAGATGTTGATACCCTCGCCGCCCGCCGGCTTCGGCACAGCGAAGTAATCGTACGACAGGGGTGCCTTCTTCGAAAAAGCCATGACGTACATCTGTGCAGTTACCCGGTCGTTTTTCGGGTCGTAGCGGACGTACCGGAGAGGGGACAGGGGTGGAGGGCTGTCGTTGTACGATGCGAGGTAAACGTACGCGTGTGTCTGTTCAACAGGGTCGGTCAGTTCTATTTCCATGACCTCGGCCCCCGGTATGTCGATACGGCCGGCCCGGGCCTTGGGGCCCGCATCCTTTGCCATGAATACGAGCTCGTCCTGCGGCGCAAGGGAAGTTCTTTTCAGGGGGATTGGGTTGCCGTGTTTATCGTAATTGAAGATCCAGTCACCCTTTGCGTTCCGTTCGTCGATCTGGAACGGGATGGGTTGAAATGCGGCCGGATATTTTGATACCGGCTGCACTGCAGGTTTGCGAGAGGCTTGCGCATGCTGCGCGGGGAAAGCCCTGAACAACCGTATATGCGAGATGGTGTGTCCTATGAACGGGCCGAGCATGGTACC
>JAJYYW010000173.1 GCA_021800575.1 bacterium | reverse complement strand
GCTCTCATGGCCGGCGGTCAAGGTATGGAACCCCGTGAGCCAGGCATTTGTGAATGCGACAGGATATAACGTTTACAGGAATGTCGCCGGCAGTTTCAGACCCGTGCTGATAGCATGGAACGTACCATCGACGGGGTTTACCGATAACGGAAAGTATGCCCCTATCCGTATTATGGACACAACCTCGGGCTTTCCCGAAGCGCTGCAGGATCCGGTCATAACAGATGCCGTCCCATCCTCAACGGGCGGAACATTATCGCCGGGTACCTATAACTACAGTGTTTCCGCTGTCAATGACCGCGGGGAAACCGCAGCGCTGGATACCACGTCCGTTACGACCACGTCGAATACCTCAACGGTGACCCTTACTTTCAGCGCCGTTCCGGGAGCGGAGTACTACAGGGTTTACAGAAGCCCGTATCCGGGTGCAGGCCGCGAAACGTTGCTGATGCCCGTTGTCTTGGACACGACGATCACGGATGATGGCAGCGTGCTTCCGGTCACGACGACCACCATGTCCGGTGGTTATATCCTGCCCTTACCCTACGGCAGCCTTGGACCGTTCAGGAACGTTTCCGTTACCCTGTCCGCTGCACGCGGCTACCTCGGCGCAGCAGTCGGACATACGCAGACCGGTACTGTATACGGGTATGCCGTTGGCGGAACTTCGGACGGCTCTACAGGGCTCGGTACCGTTGATGTAATGCAGCTGACGGCCTCGCCGATAACGTCGGCAAGTCCCGCATCGGGAAGCCTCGCTGCATCGACGTATACCTATGCTGTTACAGCCCTGACGCCGGACGGTGAACTGCCGAATGCGGGAACATTCGTGACGTCCGTATCGACCGGCGGCATACAGCTTGCATGGCAGTCAGTGCCAGGTGCTTCGTCATACAATGTGTACAGAGACACCGGTTCAGGACTTCAGTACATCGCACACACGGCAAATCCCGTTTTTACGGATAACGGTTCGTTTTCACCGGTTGCAGGGAGCAGGCCAGTGGGAGGAGGAATCGGTCCCGTTGCCCCCACGTCGGCTCTTCTCGCTCCGCGGTTCCAGCCCGGGGTACTTTGTTCAGACAAGTCCAATCTGCCGCTTGCAGTAACGGACAGCTCCGGCTACCTCTATGTCGCAGGCGGTTACAATGCAGGTGTCCAGAATACCATCGAAGTTTCCCGCATCCAGGGCGACGGCAGCCTGGAGCCGTTTACAGACGTCCAGAAGAATACCAACACGACCCCCCAGACATACGCGATCACCGGGGCAGTTTTCCTGCAGGATTCGAACAACTATATGTACATCTTTGGCGGTTACTCGACCCATGTGACTCAGGCAGTGCAGGATTTTGATGTAACGCCGACGCCGTATAAGATGGCGACCAATGCAAACGGCGCAGGACTGCTCTCACCACGCTATCTTGGCGGTGGCGTGCTGCTGGGGCCGTACTTCTATTTCATCGGCGGGACTGGCAACGGCACACCGTCAACGCTGTCATCGGATACTGTCCTGAACAGCGTCGAGCAGGTGATCTACTGAGAAGACCGCCGGCCGTGATTCAATAAAAACCGCATCTGCGGGTACCGTCAGTGTCCGGCACCCGCAGCGGTTTTTATGCAGGACAAGCTTCGGGTGCCACAGGATTGAACGCCCGGTGGTCAAATCACGAGGTTTATAGTGCCCCGGCGCTGATACTCTTCCGGGGTACCAGGGGTACGGCACCTGATTTTTCGGCCTCGCTTGACACAAGGTGCCGCGATCCCCACTGATGCATGAGGTCCAGAATGGGTTTTAAACTCAAACCGGTCTGAGAAACCGAATACTCGACCTTGGGAGGTATCTGGGGATAGACCTTTCTGATAATGATGCCGTCTTTTTCCAGCTCTCTGAGCTGCTGGGTCAGCATCTTCTGGGTAATGCCGCCCAGCGCCCTGTGCAGTTCCCCGAACCGCTTTGTCTCCTGAAAGAGCTCTTTGAGGATCAACAGCTTCCACCTGCCTCCGATAATTCTGATGGTTCCTTCCACTGGACAGTGTGCTTCTTTTGTTTTCATGGCGTTTTCCTTTAGTATCTTTTTTGTTAGTATATTACATAAAAGTGCATACTTTACTCTTTACCTATACATACCTATAATAAAGTCAACAAAGAGAAGGAAAGGAGGGTTGTATGGAGAGATATAAGAACGGTTTTTTGCTTCTTGGAAGGATTTTGTTTTCTATGATCTTTGCGTTCGGTGCCATGGAACACCTGGGCAAGGTCAATGCCATGGCTGCGTATGCGGCATCTGCAGGTGTACCGTTTCCGAAGCTGGCCATCATTGTAACCGGACTCATGCTGCTCGTGGGTAGCGTATCAATACTGCTGGGGTGGAAGATATCGTACGGTGCCATCATCCTGATTCTCTTCCTTGTCCCGGTAACCTACCAGGTGCACTTCCTCGGGATGCTCCATGCGACGGATCCCGGCGTGAAGCAGATGCAGATGCTCAATCTTCTGAAGAACATCGGGCTCATCGGCGGTGCAATCTACATAGGGTTTCTAGGTGCGGGCAAGTACAGTATAGACAAAAAATAACAAAGAGAGGAGGACAGTATGGCAAACGTGGCGATTGTATATTACTCGGCGTACGGACATACCTTTGAGCTTGCAAAGGCAATAGAAAAGGGTGCACGGGAAGCGGGTGCTGAAACGAGGCTCAGGAAGGTACAGGAACTGGTGCCTGCAGACATCATCAAGGCAAACAAGGGGCTGAGCTACGGCAGTGATCTGCAAAAGGGTCTGCAGGAGGCAACGCTGGACGACCTGACCTGGGCGGACGGTATTGCATTCGGAACACCGACACGGTTCGGAAGCACGACCGCGCAGCTCAAGAACCTGCTGGATCAAACCGGTCCCCTGTGGGCAAAGGGCGCGCTTGCAGGCAAGGTCGCGGCATTCTTCACCGGTGCGAGTACGGCTCATGGAGGTCATGAAGCGACGATACTCGGTTTGAGCACCTTTGCCTACCACCAGGGCATGCTCATCATGCCCATGGGCTACACGGTCAGCGGATCGAGTAATCCCTACGGTCCCACCCATATATCGGGCGGTGACGGCTCCATCGCTGTCGGCGAGGAGGAGAAGCGGCTCGCGTACGAATTCGGAAAAAATCTTGCAAAGGTTGCACAAAAAATAGCAGGCAAGTAAACAGTTTTTCCCAGGGGCAGTGTCAACCCTGCCCCTGGAGTCCGTTCTTCTTGCAACAGGGCCGGAGGTGTGGTTAATTCGAACGCAGGTCATGATGAAGAAAACGATCACATCCCTGCGGCTTTTCCTGTTCAAGACAATCTTCAATCTGTACGGTCCGTACCTCGGTGCGGGCGTTCGCGTCACCCGTGTTGCAGATGAGTACAGGACCTTTGATGTCGTGATGAAGCTGAGGTTTTACAACAAGAACTACTTTGGCACGCATTTCGGCGGATCGCTGTATTCGATGTGTGACCCCTTTTTCTCGATCATCCTCGTGAAAAACCTCGGCAGCGATTATATCGTGTGGGACAAGCATGCTGCAATACGTTTTAAAAAGCCCGGGCGCTCTGCAGTCCATGTACACTTTCATATACCGCAGGACCGGATTCGGGAGATCCGGCATCTTGCAGACACGCACGGGAAAACAGAGCCCGTTTTCACTGTGGATGTCACGGATGACGAAAACACCGTTGTCGCCCAGGTTGAAAAAACCGTCTATGTCAAAAGAAAGGAAGCGGTAAAACAGAACAGCCCTTCCGGGCACTGAACACCCGGTATTGTACCCCCTTGTCATTCATGGTTTTGTTGTTACCTTAGGATATGGTAACAAGAGGAGGTTCTTATGAAGATAAGATCTTCTGAACATGAACAACAGCGAACGACGACGGGCGGCAACAACAGTGTCGTCAACCATCTGGTGCACGAGAAGAGCCCGTATCTCCTTCAGCACGTCCATAACCCTGTAGACTGGTATCCCTGGTCCGGGGAAGCCTTTCAAAAAGCCAAAAAAGAACACAAGCCGGTGTTCCTTTCGATAGGATACTCGACGTGCCATTGGTGTCATGTCATGGAGCAGGAATCGTTTGAAGACCCTGCCGTGGCACGGCTGATGAACGATGCGTTCGTTCCGGTCAAGGTCGATCGCGAAGAGAGGCCCGATATCGACAGTATCTACATGGAGGTCTGCCAGATGTTCACCGGGCGGGGCGGCTGGCCGCTTAACATCGTCATGTCGCCGGAAAAAAAGCCGTTTTTTGCGGCGACCTATATACCAAGGGAAACGAAGCTCGGGATTATAGGCATGCTGGACCTCATACCCATGCTGAAAAATTCATGGGAAACCCAGCGGGAAAAACTGATAGCATCCGGTGATCAATCCATTGAACTGCTCAGGAGTTCTGTGGAAAAACGCGTCGGTGAAAAGCCGGGCG
>JAJYYW010000172.1 GCA_021800575.1 bacterium | reverse complement strand
GGATTTTACTGTGCATGGAATGATACATCCTATTCTCATTTACACGTAGGAAATACGTAACTTTTGGATCGTATGGTATATCATGGTAAGTAATCGCTTTAGGATTAATTATTACTTTATAACCTGCTTTTCTAACTCTAGCTTCAAAATCAGCATCCTCCCCCATGTGCGGTACCAATAAATCCCACAAACCTGCTTTATAAATGACTTTTTTCACAAACATAAATGCATTTGCAAAATCTTCGATGTTATAATCATTATCAATTTTAACTGTTCTTTTTTTATTAATAAATTTTTAATAGTTAAAAAAATTTTATTACTAAAATTTTTAATACTCAACAATTTTTTTTTTAATAAAATTTTTTCAGTTACACAATACCATTTATATGGATTATATACAAGATCTTCATATAAAGGCCATGATATAGCAAGACTATTATAATACTGATATGCATAACGTAAACAAGTATCCAAATCACTTATTAAAGCTGAAACATCTAATGGATCCAAATCTGAAATATTTTCTATACCTAACCTATTAAGTTCTTCTGGATAATTTTCAATAATCCGACCTTTAATAACATCTAAAGGAACATGTTGTTCTTTCCAATCATGTATTGTATGTAATTTGATAGCATTATACCTTTTTTCAATATCAAACTTTAAAAAATTTGATTTTGTATTTAAAAAACCTAACATATACTTATTAGGCAATACTAAATTATATTCATGCACTAAATATCGATTTAATAAAAAATATCTATAAAAATAATTAAAATAAAGGTATTGATGAAACGGGTCAGGGCTGCTAAGTTAGACAAGATTGGGAATAATTTTAGAATATCGTTTCTCCAGAGTACACCGGTCAAACCAGAGGATATTCTTCGACTGTTGAACGAAAAGGTTATAAGGCTGAAAGAGCAAAAGGGAATGCAGATACTATTCGAGCCGATTTCCGCAAAGGGAATAGACGGCGTTTTGAAGACCATGGAAATGATAGTACCAGAGGCATGAAGATAAAAACGCTTTTCATGGGTGCTGTACTGATCGTTGTACTCGGCTGTACGAACGGTCTGTCCGTTGCCATGGGCAGCGGGACCGTGGTGTCGGTCGGGAAGAACGCGGTTACGCTCGATGAATTCAGACAGCGGCTGAACAACTATGCTTCCGAGAACGGCATAAAACCGGCTGCCATGTCGAAAGACGTCATCATGTCCCGCCTGGACAATCTCATCAATACCATGCTGTTGCTCGACGAAGCAAAAAAAGAAGGGATCACCGTCACAACGCAGGAGGTCAATGACGAGTACGATCAGATGCGCCAGGGGTATACGGAGGGCCAGTTCAACAAGATTTTCATCGAGAAGCTGATCGATAAAAACCTGTGGATGCAGGAGCTGGAAGAGCACATGATCATCAAGAAACTGCTCGCCGTCCATTTTTCCAACGTGAGTGTGACCCAGGCAGACATTGTAACGTATTACAACCAGCATCAGGATGCGTTTTCCGTTCCTGAGATGGTGCAGGCCCGCCAGATAGAGCTCTCGTCGCAGGAAGAAGCGCAGCAGGTACTCCAGGCGCTGGAGAACGGCCGGACGTTTTCCAGCGTCGCACAAGCCTATTCCGTTTCTCCGGGCGCGGCCGCGGGAGGGGATATGGGGCTGCTGTCCGAGAAAGACCTTCCCAAGGAACTCGCGGGTATCTTGTTTACCCTGCCGGTCGGAAAGATAAGCGGAATCATGAAAACGCAGTTCGGTTACCAGATATTCCTGGTGGAGAAAAAGATACCCGCGCATACACAGACCCTCGCAGAGGCGAGGCCGGAGATCGTCACGACCCTGCGCAACGAAACGAGAAGCAGGGAATTCATACAATGGCTGAAAACGCTGCGGGAACAGGAGCATGCCGTTATCAATTATACCCTGTTAAAACGCGCCGGGATGCTGTAGAAAGGAATGACCATGAAATATATCAGTATACTCCTCGTGCTTGCGGGCATACCTCTGTTCATGGGTGCGGGAAAAACGGTGGTCGACGGTATCGTTGCAACGGTCAACGGTACGCCCATAACACTGCACCAGATAGACCAGCGGGCAGAGATCCTGAAGCAAAAGTTTCCGGATTCCCGTGATGTCAGGCAGAAGGCACTCGAGGACATCATCAACGACGACATTATTTACGATGAGCTCAAGACCTTGGGGGTGTCCGTTGAAAATGGCGATGTCGATGCGGCCATAGAACAGATGTCCGAGGCAAACGGAGTACCGACCGGCACGCTGAGGTCCGAGCTGAAGGCAAAGGGCGTCGATTTCAGCGCGTATAAAGGCGAAATCAAGAGCGAGATAGCAAAATCGAAACTCGTCAGTTACAAGTTCCGTTCGGAAATCACGATAACGGACGACGATATTCAGAGGTATTACCTTGCGCACGAACAGGAATTCTCCAAGGTGAAGCAGGCAGATATCAGTCATATATTGATTGCCGTGCCGCCGGACATTTCCGCACAGCAGCAGCAGAAACTGCACGATCGCGCCATGCGTGTCATCGACAAGATCCGCGGCGGCGAGTCGTTCAGCGATGCAGCACTGCGGTACTCCGATGACAAATACACCAAAAAATCAGGTGGCTACCTCGGTTCTGTGGAGGAGGGAAGCCTGTATCCCGTGTTGAACACCGCTATCTTCGAAGCACGGCCCGGCCAGCTCATAGGTCCGCTGCGCACGCCGGTCGGATACGAGATCATCATGGTGCACGGATTCAGATCTCCGGGTCTTCTTCCCCTGAAAGATGTCAAGGAAAAGATCCGCAACGATATCTTTACCAGTAAACTGGATGATGCGCTGAAGAATTGGCTATTGACAAAACGCCAAAAAACTATCATTACAATCTATAACGAACTTTTATAACTGGAGGCTTACATGGAGCTACCAAGAATAGGTATAACAATGGGGGATCCCACGGGGATAGGTCCCGAGGTTATTGTGAAGGCATACAAGGAACCGCGGGTGATGAAGGAGTGTATCCCGGTGGTGCTTGGGGATCCCAATGTTATCAAAAAAACCGTTGCAGACTTAAACGCAAAACTGGAGATAAACGTTATCTCGGTGGATGACATAAAGTCCCTGAAGCCGAACCCCCGGGCGATCAATATCGTAAAGCTCTCGAACCTGGATCCCGCCCGGCTGAAGATAGGCAGGCCTGACAAGATTGCCGGGAAAATGATGGTCACGTACATCCGCGAGGCTGTACGGCTCGCGATGCTCGGATCGATCAGTGCCATGGTGACGGCGCCCATCAACAAGGCGGCCATCAATAATGCCGGCTTCAACTATCCCGGTCATACGGAAATGCTTGCCGAGCTCACCCGTACCGAGGATTACTGCATGATGCTGGTGGGAAAGAAGCTCAAGGTATCGCTGGTAACAACCCACCTCCCGATCCGGGAGATTCCCAACACGATCACACCGGGCATGATATTCAAAACCGTTAAATTGACCTACGAAGCTCTGGTGGACTACTTCGGCATCAAAAACCCGAAGATTGCCGTCGTTGCTCTGAACCCGCACGCAGGGGAAGATGGATTGTTCGGGGTTGAAGAGAAGGAACTCATCATACCGGGCATCAAGAAAGCGGAGAGCATGGGGATCCAGGTATTCGGCCCCCTGTCTGCGGATACGGCATTCCATTTTGCGTACAAGGGCAAGTATGACGTGGTGGTCGGGATCTACCACGACCAGGCCTTGATACCGATAAAAATGATCAACTTCGACGACTCGGTCAATGTCACCCTCGGCCTGCCGATCGTACGGACGTCCGTGGATCACGGCACCGCCTATGATATCGCCGGCAAGGGCATTGCGAACGCGGAGAGTATGGTAGCGGCGATCGTCCTGGCAGGCAGGATGTCGTCGATCCGGCAGAAACGGCAGTCCGGAACAATAATAAAGTAACAGGTTCACCACAACGAATACCACGCCGATACGGGGGCACTGCAGTGTGCGGGTGTTTTCCCGTGCAGCATAAGAGAGTATGAATTACATACGAGTTCGCGGTGCGCGAGAGCACAATCTGAAGAATATCGATATCGACATACCGCGTGACCGGTTTGTCGTGATAACCGGGTTGTCCGGTTCGGGCAAGAGCACGCTTGCTTTTGACACGATCTACGCGGAAGGGCAGCGGCGGTATGTCGAATCGTTGTCAGCCTATGCCCGGCAGTTCCTCGGGCAGATGAACAAGCCGGATGTCGATTCGATCGAAGGGCTGTCCCCGGCGATCTCCATCGAGCAGAGGGCGCTGAGCCACAATCCCCGTTCGACGGTCGGCACCATCACAGAGATTTATGATTACCTGCGGGTGCTTTATGCGCGGATAGGTACACCGCACTGCCCTGTGTGTGGCAGGGAGCTCATCTCCCAGGGTATTGACCAGATGGTGGA
>JAJYYW010000171.1 GCA_021800575.1 bacterium | reverse complement strand
CGTCCTCGTTGAGCTTGAAGGGCTTGATCCGGGCGAGCGCCGGCGAAATGGCCCTGCGCGCCGTCCACAGCCTGTCGGCATCAGCGCCGTGCGCGGTTTCAATGGACAGGGACGAACCCTTGCACACGGCCGCGATCGTTTGCAGGGAGCGCGTGTTCTGTTCCTCGTCTCCGTCAACCTCGATGAGCAGGGCAGATCCTGCCCTTGCATCGAATGCGTCCGATCCGAGGTATGCTGATACCGCGTGCATGGAGGCCTGGTCCATGAATTCGATTGCAGACGGGAGTATGCCCGTATCGAGTATCCTTGTTACAATGGAGGCGGCTGCGTGAACGTCGGGGTACGTTGCGAACAAGGTCGACCGGGATGCCGGTTTCGGGATAACCCGCAGGATGGCCCGGGTGACGATCCCTAGTGTTCCCTCGGCGCCGATGAACAGGTCCTTGAGATTGTAGCCGACCACGCCCTTGTGTGTATGCCTCCCGAGCCACAGGACATCCCCGGATGGGAGGACAACCTCTATGCCAAGTACGTAGTTCGAGGTCGATCCGTACTTGACAGCCTTCAGACCGCCGGCATTTTCCGCAATATTGCCTCCGATGCTCGAAAACTCGCTGCTCGCAGGGTCCGGCGGATAAAAGAGCCCCTGCTCTTCGAGTGCCTGCTTCAGAGTCCCGGTCACGACCCCGGCCTCAACCTCTGCGGTCAGATCAGGTTTACTGATGGACAGGATGCGGTTCATCTTTTCCAGGGAAAGCACGATACCGCCGTTGACGGGGACCGCCCCGCCGGTCAGCCCGGTGCCGGCTCCCCGGGGAACGACCGGAATCTTGTACGCGGCTGCGATCCGCACGATGCCGGCAACCTCGCCGGTCGTGAGCGGAAAGGTCACGGCGTCCGGCCGGTGGCTGATCTGTGTTGCATCGTATCCGTACAGGACAAGGGAATCTTCGTCGGTAAAGCACCGCCCGGGACAAAGTTTTTTCAATGCTGTGACAACAGCCTTGTCCATGGCGTCTCAGACCGCCCGGTAGTAGAGCAGCCCGTCCTTGTCAAAGGTTTGCACCATGTCGTGCTGTTCCAGCAGGTCGAGGTGGCCGATGACCTCGGAGGCTGCGAGAAAGACGTCCATCTGCTGCAGCGTCTTAAACAGGTTCGTTGTTATCTCGTACGGTGTCATGGGTTTCTGCTGGAGGATGTTATGGATCCGCATCATACGCTTGTAATGGAACGTGAGCAGGTTTTTTATCAGCGACTTGTGATCCGGGATGACTTCGTAATGCCCGGGATACACGGCCTGTATATTCATGGTGTACAGAACACTGAGTGACGCGATATACTCAACCAGACTCTTGCGCCTGCCGCCGTCGATGTTGAGGTCGAGCAGGGGGTTCGGCGAGAGTCTCGACAGCAGGGTGTCTCCGGAAAGCATGAATCCTTTCTCACGGTCGTAGAAGCAGACAGAACCGCTGGTGTGACCGGGAGTCAGGATAATCTCGAAGGTTCCCCCGTCGTACGCGAGGTGCATGCCGTGCTCAATGAAGGACACATCGCCGAGCCGGTCCGCCATGGTATCGAAAAAGGCGGACGCGTACCGCATCATCTCGAGGATGTCCTGGGGGATGCCGTAGCTCTTCAGGTAGTTACCGTACAGCGCTTCATCGTATTCATTGTTGATATTGGCAATCTCCTTTTGATGGATAAAAATCCTGTTGTCCGCAATGCCGTCCCTGATGAGTTTTTGCGCAGCGCCGAAGTGATCGACATGACCGTGCGTTATATAGATGGCATCGATATGCCGTATGTTGTTCGCCGCGAGGTAGGCGGTGAGCAGGTTGTAGGAATCGTCCGTCCGGATGCCGGTATCGATAAGGATGTAGTTTTTTCTGCCGACGATGTATGCATTAATCTGCCGTACCTGGGGGAACGGCAGGGGGAGAACAATCCGGTGGATCAGCCCGTTCTCAAGGACCTTGTTCTCCAGAAGAGCATCGTGGTGCTGATGTTTGTGCGGTTCAGTGTCACTCATGTAGTGATAAGATAATCATTGTTCGGCCTGAAGTAAAAACCGGTGTCGGGGAATCCCCGCACCGGTTCCTCTGTATCGCAGTATCCGCGTCTGTCCGGCGTGGATACTGGATGGCTGCCGGATCGATGAGTCCCCGGTCTACTGGGCGTAGAGCTCCTCGATGACATCCTTGTATTTTTCCATGATGACTCTCCTCTTTACTTTCAGGGTCGGCGTGAGCTCTCCGGTCTCCTGCGTGAATTCGTTCGGCAGGATCTTTATCTTCTTAATGGTTTCATATTTTGCCAGCGAAGCGTTTACGCTGTCGATGGCATTTTGAACGAGCTCCACGATCCGCGGGTGATCGACAAGCTCCCTGCGGCTCTGGAACGCAATGTTGTTCTGTTTTGCGTAGGATTCAAGGGCGTCGAACTTCGGCACGACGAGTGCGACGCAGTAGGGCTTTTTGTCCCCGATCATCGCAACCTGTTCGATGTAGCGGTTCATCTTGAGCGAGTTTTCTATCGGCTGGGGTGCAATGTTCTTACCGCCCGCCGTAACGATAAGGTCCTTCTTCCTGTCCGTTATGTGGAGGTAACCCTCGTTGTCCAAAAAGCCGATATCACCGGTGTGGAAGTAACCGTCCTTTTCTATCGCTTCAGCAGTCGCCTCGGGCTTCTTGAAATACCCCTTCATGATCATGGGCCCGCGCGCGAGGACTTCCCCGTCGGGCGCGATCTTGATCTCGCAGTTCGGTATGGGTTTGCCCGCGGTCCCGAACTTCATTTTGCCGTACGGATTGACGGTCAGCACGGGCGATGTCTCGGTCAGCCCGTAGCCCTCCACGATACTGACGTCCGCGGCATAGAAAAACTCGCCCAGGTCTTTCGAGAGGGGCGCACCGCCGGACACGAAGAATACGAGCCTTCCGCCGAGGATGTTTTTTATCTTGCCGAAAACGAGTTTTTTTGCAACCGCGTATTTGAGGCTCAGCCCGATCGGCAGGGGTTTGCCGCCGAGCCGGTACGAAATGGTCTGCTTGCCCGTGGCAACAGCCCAGTAAAAGATCTTCTTCTTCGAGGGTGAACCGGATTCAACACCCTCGATGATCTTCGCGTACATCTTCTCGTAAACCCTCGGCACGGATATCATGACGAGCGGCCTCACCTCGGCCATATTGTCGACGATCTTATCGATGCTCTCGGCGTACGCTATGGTTGCACCGTAAAACATCATGCCGTAATAGCCGGCGGTCCGTTCGAACACGTGGCTCAGAGGGAGGAACGACAGGGCGATGTAGGTGTCATCGAGGGGTACGAATGACCCGATGTCTTCACAGTTTGAAAGTATGTTCCGATGGGTCAGCATGGCGCCTTTCGGGTCCCCGGTCGTTCCGGACGTGTAGATGATCGTGATGATGTCGTCCGGCTGGATTGCCCGGGACCGGCTGTCGAGGACCTTCTTATCCTTCTCGGGCTTGCCCATCTTTTTCAAGGCATCGAGTGTGATCACAAAATCAGGGGCCGGGTTGGCATCCAGGTCGTCGAAGACAATGGCCTTCTTGAGGTTCGGAACCTTCGAGCGAATCTTCAGGACCTTGTCGAGCTGTGCTTTGCTGGATACGAAGATGAACCGGGCATTTGCGTCGTTGATAATGTATTCGACCTGCTGGGGCGTGTTCGTTGCATAGATAGGTACGTTGACGCCGCCCGCACTGATGATGCCGAGGTCAGCATGCGCCCATTCCGGCCTGTTTTCCGACAGAAGGCATACGCTGTCTTTCTGCTGTACGCCGAGCTCGACCAGTCCGAGCCCCACCTGCTCCACAATTTTTTTTACTTCGTTCCATGATATATTGTTCCACGTGCCGTTTTTTTTATATTGCTGGAGCGGCTTGTCACCGTACTTTTGTGCCTGGGAAAAAAACATGTCCGGAATATTCTTGTATTTCATAGCATTCCTCCTCATCTTTTTGCTTAACTACAAAACGCTGCGAAGTCAATAGCTCCTGTTGGACCGCCGTTCCGGGAGCTCATGATACACTGGTGCCCGCCCAGCCATGAAAAATGTCTTGACAAATTTTACGGACAACCATAAATCATATCTACTTTTTAGTGCCAGGGAATCCGGTGAAATGCCGGAGCGGCCCCGCCACTGTAAGGGTGTTTTTGAGACTACCAGCCACTGTTGCCCGAACCGGGACATGGGAAGGCGGTAGGGGCGTACCACGGTACGCACGATAGAAACCCGAGCCAGGAAACCTGCTAAAAAGAATTTTTGAGACCTCTCTTCGTGGGAGAGACGAGGCATGCATGAAGCGGCATTTTTACAGGCCCGTCCTTGAGAGAGGAGGGCTTTTTTTATGCGCCTTTCTCCTGATAGGACCTACATACGCTGCCGGCGCACCTCTTGATGTTGCGCTGGAGATGAAAGAGGTCGTTGTTACC
>JAJYYW010000170.1 GCA_021800575.1 bacterium | reverse complement strand
TCAATAATCAAATCGAACTACCGGTTGGCGAAACTCCTGGCTGTACAACGCACTTTGCCCGGATCTCCACAACGACAGTTGACGCTGTCTGCTGCCTGCTTGCAAAGGCACTCCGTTGATTCAATAATCAAATGCCTTGCAATGCACTTTAAAATTATGTATGTCCATAAAAAAGGAGGTCGCTATGCCGGGTGATATCGTTCGGGCTACGGTCCCGATTACGTTTACGTACAAGAACAGGGTCGGTCACGCACTGGAGCAGTACCTCAACGGGTTCAAGGAGAAAAAGATACTGGGCGTCAAATGCCCGGCCTGCAAGCGGGTCTATGTGCCGCCGCGCACGGTCTGCAGTACCTGCCACAAACCCATCGACAAGATGGTGGAGGTCGGCCAGACCGGTGTTCTGAAGCACTTCACCATCGCCCACGTCAACATCATCAACGGGGAGATCATCGACGCACAACAGCCCTATATCATCGGCCTCATCAAGCTCACCGGAGCATCAAGCCTCGTTTCCGGTATCGTTCAAGCACCGTCGCAGGGCACGATAAAAACCGGCATGAAGGTAAAAGCCGTGTGGAAAGAGACAACGCAGGGCGACTACGGTGATCTGGCATATTTCGAACCTGCCTGACCATACCCGTTCGGGCGATTTTTAAAAGGAGGCATTTATGAACGAAAGAGTCGCGATAGTCGGTTATAAACAAACGAAACACACGGTCGACAGCCCTGTTGCGCGGGAACGCATGATCTACGAGCTCGTCAAATCGTTGTACCACGACATGGGCATTACCAAGGACGATATCGATACCTTTGTGCTCGCGAGCAACGATTTCACGGACGGCAGGACCATATCCGAGGTCTTCATGGTCCCGCGCATCGGCGCCTATATGAAGGACGAGACCAAGGTGGAGGCGGACGGTCTCAACGCCGCGCTGTACGCGTACCTGCGGATACTCTCCGGTCTGTATAACACCGCGCTCGTCATCGGGTTCAGTATGGCGGGTTCCGAATTCAGGGTACCGCTGACGCAGGCCTACACCATGGATCCCGCGTACGAGCGGCCGCGCGGTCTTATCAATTTCTACTCGACCGCAGCCCTCCAGGCAGGCGCGTACATGAAGAAATACAGATTCTCCGACGAAGACCTCGCACAGCTGACGCTGAAAAATATCAGGAACGCCAACAACAACCCGTTCGCCGCACGCAAGGAGCCGGATGCTTCGGTCGACACGATCCTCGGATCCCGGCCCCTGTACCTGCCCCTCAGGCAGGCGCACGTTTCCACGTATGCCGACGGTGCATGCGCGGTCGTACTTTCCTCGAAAAAGACGGCGAAGAAGTTTACGGACAAGCCCGTCTGGATAGACGGGGTCGGCCACGTTATGGACACGTACTACGTCGGTGACCGGGACCTGCTTGCAATGAACCATCTGACCGCAGCAGCAAAGAAGGCGTATAAGATGGCAGGGATCAAGAACCCGAAAAAGGAAATAGACCTTGCGGAGATCCACACGAACTTCGCCTCCGAGGAACCCGTGCTTGCAGAGGCAATGGGACTGTTCAAACCGGGCAGCGGCAAGGATGTCGTCAAAAACGGCGAGAGTGCTATCACCGGCGCACTGCCGGTCAACCCCTCGGGCGGCCCGCTCGGCGCCAATCCCATCAATGCCACCGGCCTGATACGGCTCGCCGAGGCGAGCGCACAGCTCAGGAAAGAGGCAGGGCAAAACCAGATCAAGGGTGCCAAGACTGCCGTTGTCCATGCACAGGACGGACCGGGCGCCCAGTTAAATACTGTGTTTATCGTAAGGAGGTAATCATGGGACGAAACGTTGCAATTATCAGCGTCGGCTATAACGGCCGGTTCATCAGCAAGCGGCCGGACATCAACATACCGGAGCTCATCCAGCCTGCGGTCAACAACGCACTCTCCAAGACAAAGCTCAAGCCGGAACACATCGATGCCTATGTCGTCGGCAACATGCACACGTTCGAGGGCGTGAACCAGCCGCACCTGTGGGCGAGCGATCACTTCAACGGTTCCGGCAAACCCGTGATGAGGATCGCGACGGGAGGTACGACCGGCGCCTCGGTTTACCAGGCGGCCTACTACCACGTCGCCTCGGGTATGTACGATGTCGTGATGGCAATCGGATGGGAAAAACAGGACGAGGGAGACTCCCAGGTCGGCCTGATGGGGATCCTGCTGCCGGAAGCGTTTTCCCTGTTTCACTTCGGTCCCGACACGACGTCCGACCGCGGCATAGCAGGACTCGGCGGCGGAGGATCCACCGGCGGTGCAGCGTTCCAGGCCATGTCCTATCTGACCAGGGCCAACGCGGGCATCGAGCACATCGACCGGGTTGCTGCACTGATGCGTTCGAATGCCGCGAAAAACCCGTACGCACATCTTCAGCAGCCAGGCTGTACCGAGGCGGACATCGCAGGCACGCCGATCATCTCCTACCCGCTGCGCTTCGGCCATACCTGCCCCACCTCGTGCGGAGCCATAGCGATGATCCTCGTCTCCGAAGAGAAGGCGAAGAAGTTCGGCCTGACCGACCGGGTCGCGTGGGTCAAGGGACTCGGCTCGGGCACCTCGGATGCAACGACCGGCAACCTCATCGAGGGACAGATCACAGACCCCGCGGAGCAGCAGATCTGCAAGATCACCGCAAAGAAGGTGTACTCCATGGCGGGCATTAAAGACCCGCGGAAAGATATCCAGGTGGCAGAGGTCTACTCGGGGTTTTCACACCAGGACCTCATGTGGCCTGAGCGGCTCGGCCTGTTCGATGAAGGCATGGCGCCGAAAATGCTCGACAAGGGTGTGTACGCGATCGACGGCGAACTGCCAATCAACCCGTCCGGCGGCGTTACGAGCACGAACGCGATCGGCGCGTCCGCAATGGTCAGGGTCGGCGAGGCGGCACTGCAGGTCATGGGACTGGCCGAGGGCGGGCACCAGGTCCAGAGGAAGATCGAAAATGCCGTGGCCCACGGTTGGGGAGGACTGTTCCAGTTCGTCACCATCACCGTGCTCGGGAAAACACCCGTAAAGAAATAGGAGGCAGTATGACGGAAGAAACACGGATCATAGAAAGCACGTGGGATCTCACGGCGTACCAGTTCAAGATCGAGGCGGATGCCTTAAACCTGTTCGTGAAGGGCCTGAAGGATAAAAAGATCCTCGGCAGAAAATGCCGTGTCTGCGGCACGGTCTATGTCCCGGGACCGACCTACTGCAGGAAGTGCCTCGTGGATATCGACCAGGTCGTCGAGGTAAGCCAGGAGGGCAGGCTCGATGCATTTACCGTGAGCCTTGCGGACGTGCGCGGCAAACCGGTCGAGAACCCGTTCATCTCCTGTACCGTCAAGCTCGACGGCACGGATTCATTCCTCATGGGCGTGCTCGAAGGCTGGACCGACTGGCGCAGCGTCAAGGAAGGCATGCGGGTCAAGGTCGTCTTCAAAGACGTGACGCAGGGAGCACTCGCCGACCTCTCACACTTCCAGCTGATATAATCTTAAGCTACGTGTGCGGATACATCGGGTACGGCCTGTTTGAGAGCAGGCCGTGTGCGGTGCCTTGCAGAAAGGAGGGCCTATGCGATCATTACTCTTCACGGGTGTAGCGTTATGCTTGTCGTTTTTATACCTGCCGGCAGTCCATGCTCAGGACACGGTATCAGCGATCGAACACTTTGCATCCGCATCGCCCATGGCACTGGAATCCATGCTGCAGCAGGGACAACTGATCGTTGTCGACAATCCGAAGCCCGGCCAGCCGCAGTTCGTCACCGTCGTCGTCCTGTTCAATGCCCCCATAAAGAAGGTGTTTTCAACCATCACGGACTATAAAGATTACAGCGGCAGGATCCCGCAGACAACGGAGGTCAGGGTCGTCAAAAGGGACGGCAACGTGTGGGACGTGAGCTATAAGGTCGAATTCAAGTTCTCTATCATAACAGAACACGCTGACTACACGCTGAAAGAGGTGCTCGAACCGCCCACGGTAATTACCTGGACACGGATCGCCGGCAACCTCGACAGGGTCGAAGGATCGTGGAGGCTCCTGCCCGCTGACAACGGCGAAAAGACCATCGGCTTCTACAGGGTTTACAGTGATATAAGCTCCATGGGCTTCCTCGTCCGGTACATGCTCGAACAGCAGCCTGTACTCAGCACGGCGATATCCACGTCGTCTGCCCTGGTGTATGCAAAGGCCATGCAGAAATGGGTGGACGGAGAGCGATAGGTATGCAACAAACGGGAGATCATGCGGGCCTCCGACTTTATTAAAGAGAGAAAAGACTATGTCCTGTTGCTGCTGATCCTCGCGCTCGCCTGGTACCTCAGGACAAATCACCAATGGCTGCTTCCCTATTTTTACAATGCCGATGAATACTTCGTCGTCGAGCCTTCCCTGCACATCCTCCAAACCGGACACCTCAACCCCGGGGTGTTCAAA
>JAJYYW010000169.1 GCA_021800575.1 bacterium | reverse complement strand
AGACCCTTCGGGTAACCTGTGGGTTACCAATGGTTTCATGAACAGCGTAACTGAACTCTCGATGACAGGCACCACAATCACGACGGTGACCGGTTTGAGCAATCCCGGAT
Source organism: bacterium (assembly GCA_021800575.1). GTDB lineage: Bacteria > JAMCPX01 > JAMCPX01 > JAMCPX01 > JAMCPX01 > JAJYLM01. The sequence continues at coordinate 4,368 of JAJYYW010000169.1, read as the reverse complement.
GTATAGCGATAGACAGCGGTGGCAATATCTGGATTACCAACAGCTCGGGAAATACGATAACGGAGTTGAATCCAGCCGGTCAGCTTATTGATATTTACACAATTGGTACGAATCAATCACCAGAAGGTCTGGCAATAGACGCATCGGGAAACATCTGGGTGGCTGATTATAGGAGCAATACGGTAACCGAGATTTTCGGCGTCGCACAGGGGCCGCAGTATTTCCCCTATACAGGTCCTCAGTTTCCGGGCGGCGGTAATATTGCATTTATGCCTGTTATGTAGAAGCACGGGGGACACAGATCGGCATTTCAAGGGGGCGTTGTTTCCCAGTGGGCATCTGATGGAAAAGACGGCGCCGCAGGATGAACACAACCTGCTTGCATGACGGTCTCCCCGGTCTGGAGGCAGAAGCTATGCTCACACAGCCGGGCCGTATCACTGGTTCAGCATTCTGAACAGCTTCTTGTTCTTTTCATACAATTCTTTGAACACCGAAAAGCTCTTGTCATACATCTCTTTGAACTCGCTCCTCGGTTTGTATACCTTGTCGACCGGTACGAGCTTTTTGGCTTCTTTGAAGGACTTGATCAGGCCGAGACCAACGGCACACACGATGGCAGCGCCATTGGTCCCTGCATTCTGCGGATTTTTGGTAACCTCTATGTTTCTTCCGGTAATATCTGCCATGATCTGGCACCACACGGCTGATTTTGCTCCGCCGCCGACAAAACGGATGCTTTTCTGGTACGGTATTTTTTTCTCTATTGCTTCGAGCATCCACCGCTTATGGAAGGCAACGCCTTCAAGGACTGCCCGGATCATCTGGCGCTTGCCGGTGTTCAGGCTGATATTGAAAAACATACCGCGGGCATACGCATCCTCGCGCGGGGAACGGTTGCCGTGCAGCCACGGCGTGAAGATGACGCCGCCTGAGCCGGGCGGGGTCTGATCGACGATCTCGTTGAGGAAATCGTACAGGCTCTCGTACTCCTTGTTCTTGTCAACGCGGGGTACCCGTCCGGGGGACGGGTCGTGGGCATCGAGGTACATACCTATCTCATCGAGCGCAAGGTGGTCTCTGACCCATTGCAGGCAAATACCCGAGGTTTCCTGTTCGGCGGTATAGACATACTCTCCCGGTATTGCACCGAGTATCGAAGCGACGAAGTTGGTGATGTCAACGGTCCGACGGTCAATATTGGCTGCAACCCATCCCGAGGTGCCAACATAGATGTGCGTGTCGTACAGATCGAGAGCGCCGGATCCGACGGCTGTCAAAAACGTGTCTCCGCCGCCTCCGAGAACAGGTATACCTGCTATCAGCCCCATCTGGTCAGCAGCATCCTGGGTAAGCCCGCCGATAGTGTCCGTCGATTTGATGACCGGCGGCAGGTGGTCCATGTTCACATCGAATGTCTTGCACAGGCTTTTCGACCATCCAAGCTTGCCTTTCCTCGTATTATACACCCATGTCAGATGTGCGGAGTCGTACGTCATACTAAATTTGCCGGTACACTTCGCGGTGAGATAATCTTTGACATCGAGCCATTTATAAACTTTTTTGAACACTTCGGGTTCATTGTCTTTTACCCAGAGGTATTTCCAGAGAGGGTCTTTTGGTGTTGCAGCAAGTCCGCCGGTGATATACAGAGATTTTAAGCCGATGAGTGCGTTCCAGTTATCGATCCTCGGGAACCCATGATACAGGTATTTCGCAATCTGTGCGGTCGAGCGCTGGTCCATATAGGTCATAGGGTTGCGCAGGGCCTTTCCCTGCTTATCAACGACAATCGAGCCCTGCATCTGCGAGGAGAAGGCAATGGCTTTTATCTGAGCTGGCTGTATCCCGGTACGCTTCATAAGCTCTTTTGTTGAACTGCAAACAGCATTCCACCAGTCATCCGCCTTCTGTTCTGCACCGCCGTCCTTGGTCGTGTACAGAGGATATTCCACGAGGTATGCATCGACAAGATCTATCTTATCGCTTATCCTGTAGAGACAGGATTTGTTGCCTGTTGTACCAAGGTCATACGCAAGAATGTACGTGCCGTTTCCGGTTTTTGATGCCATATGCCGGTGCTCCTTTATGGTCGTTGTTGATTATACGTAACGGATACGGTAAATATTGTCAAAACAAAAATGCCTTCAATGGTATGCAACAAAAAGGCCCCGCCGAAGGCGGGGCCGGCATTTTTTCCTAAAAAGAGGTCGCTCGTGATCCGCCCTACATAGTTCCTACGGGTTCAGATCCAGGACCACGGATTCCGGATAATTGAAGCCGGTGTTTGAACCCACAATTACCCGTGATGGTGCACTATCACCGTTTATTGTACTTGCGCCGTTGAAAACATCGATTGCGTTGTTGATAAAGTCTGCAACATAGAGTCTGTCGTTGGAAACATCCAGCCATAACCCGTATGGCGTTATGAACGTGGTGTTTGGACCTGCTATGATCCGGTCAGGAGTAACAGAACCATTGATAGTATGTGCGCTGTTCAGGACGAGCACAGAACTCCCGCCATAATTTCCAATGTAGAGTTGGTCGCTGGATGTATCGAGCCACAGGGACGTTGGATCGGTGAAATCAGCACTTGTGATGGTACGCGATGGCGCAACATTGCCGATTGCAGTGCTTGCACCGGTGAATACCAGTATAGCGACCGCGCCTCCGTCGGCAACATACAACTGATCGGTCGCCTGATCCAGCCAGATATTTTCCGGAGAAGAAAGACCGGTGTTACTGCCCCAGATGATTCTGTCAGGAGTTACCGTGCCGTTGAGCGTGCTTGCATTATTGAAGACTTCGATTGCACCTGCAGAATTATCGCTTATATACAGAACATCATGGGTGGTATCGACCCATATCCCTGCAGACTGGGTAAACAAAGTCCCGGAAATGGTTCTTGAGGGTGTGACAGATCCGTTGAGCAAGCTTACATTGTTGAATACAAGGATATTGTTAGTATCATTGGCTGCATAAAGTCTGTCAGCACCTTTATCAAACCATATATGCCAGGGCCAGGTAAATGAGCCGCTGCCGATTGTTCTGTCAGGTGTCAGATTGCCGTCCGCTGAGTTTGCATTATTGAAAACGACTATTTCTGCAGCACCGGGATCACCCACGTACAGCCTTGCAGGTGCAGATCCGCCTCCTGCCGTAAATAACCACGTGTAGGAAGCCGTCAGCGGATTGCCGGTGGTGTCTTTTATGCCCGTCGTCAGAGTGACCGTGTAGGAAGCAAATGCGCCCAGCGGCAGGTTAGGACTGAAGAATGCGGTCTGTGCTCCGGCGTTATAGGAAACGGTCCCCGTGACCTTGACACCTCCTGTAGAAACGACGAATGTAGCGGTGTTTATTGTCGACGAGCTCATCGGATTTGAGAAGCCTGCTTTTATGGCCGAGTCAATGTATACGTTTGTTGCTTCCGGGATGGGCATGACCCATGTAATCGAGGGTAGGGCAGGGCCGGTTGCGCCCTGCGTCCCCTGTGCGCCCGCAGGTCCGGTTGCGCCGTTACTGCCGTTTTTTGCGCATCCAGCCGCAAGCAGCAAGCCAAGGATGCAGATAACGAATAGTTTTACACGATTATTGTTTTTCATAATATCCTCCTCGTTACGGGTTCATGTCGAGCCAGATAGGCTCAGGGTTAATGAACCCGGTATTTGAGCCTGCGATACTACGAGACGGCGCACTATTGCCATTGATTGTGCTCGCACTGTTAAACACATCGACCGACCCGTTTGAAAAATCCGAAACATAGATGCGATCGTTTGCCGTATCCAGCCACAGAGCATAGGGCGAGGCAAATGTTGTGTTCGACCCCCAAACTATACTGTTCGGAGTGACCGCACCGTTGATCGTACCGGCATTGTTGAGGACAAGCAGTGCATGTCCTCCGCTGCTCACAACGTACAGCCGGTCGGATGAGGTATCGAGCCAGATACCTGCAGGACTGGTTATGGTTGTCCCCGTGATTGTCCTGCTCGGTGCAATGTTTCCGTTCATCGTACTTGCACCGGTAAAAACAATGATCCCGTGAGCACCGTAGTTCGTAACGTACAGTTGGTCGGTCAATGTGTCGAGCCAGAGAAAACGGGGACCGCTGAGCGTCGTATTTGCACCCCAAACGATCCTGTCAGGTGTGACTGTCCCATTGATGGTGCTCGCATTATTGAATACGTAGATTGCATTTGAATTCGCATCAACCATGTACAACCGGTCATGTATTGCATCGAGCCAGATGCCCGCCGAACCGGAAAACAAGGTGCCGGTTATGGTCCTTGACGGCGAAACAGCCCCGTTTAATGTGCTTGCGTTGTTAAAAACGAATATGCTGGAACTGTCGTCAGCGACATAGAGCCTGTC
>JAJYYW010000168.1 GCA_021800575.1 bacterium | reverse complement strand
GAACTAAATCGGAAAATTATCATATAGCGCAAGCGGCCAGTCCTGAAGGCCGGTATCTCGCGCTGTTCGATGATGAAGAGATGAGATAAGCGGGAAATTGCAGATAGTAATTTCTAAATCTTCGATTGCCTGGCGGAAGCGGCTTCGCGCATCTTCTCCACATCCACTAAATCCTGACCTCGTCCCACCGCAAGTTTGTTGGCAATGAGGTCGTCTCGGGAGATGAAGTGCGCGGGCGTAGTTTCGTCTACGAAGGATTCGACTCGATTGGCCCACACCTGATCAAACGTAACGCCGGGTATGCTCTGGAGAATATCGAGCAGCGGTACCAACAGCACTTCGCCGAACCGTGTCCGTGCGGCGCAATATCCATAGCCCAGTGCGAAGCCCAAAGACAGCAGGTACGCGGCGAGCATGCGGATGAGGGAGTACAGCGAGTACGCGGCCAGGGACACCGGGGACAGGGAGATTGAGGAAACCGGTTTGAATGGTACGATCAGGTTCGCATAGACATGAATCAGTAAGTATACGATGCCCGCAAGGATAATGAGAAAACTAATGTCGAACCACAACTGTTGGTATTTTTTAAGCTCACGAAAGAGCATTGCAGGGTATCCATACTAAGTTGTTGAAGTGTTAAGATATATTCCCCGATATGTCAAGACAAAACCGAAACATCCGGATACCACGATGCTCCTGTGCGCGCCGGTCCGGACAGAAGAAGGCACAGGACCGGGGATTTGATTTTATAGGCAGGCCGCCGAAAATCTGCTACGACGGCACTATGCGGATACGATTGATGCTTGGCTTTCTTATTGCTGCTGTGATCATCGCGGGCTGCGCGACCGTACCGTTCCGGCAGTACGGCGATTCGATCACCGGGATAGCCTCATGGTACGGCGGCAAGTTCATCGGGAGAAAAACAGCAGATGGGGAGATATTTACGTCCCAGAGCCTCACGGCAGCGAACAAGACCCTGCCGTTTAATACCCGGGTCCTGGTAACGAACCTCAACAACAACAAGAGTGTCATCGTCCGGATCAACGACCGCGGCCCCTATGTCGGGGACCGGATCATCGATCTCTCGTACGCGGCGGCACGGGCGATCGATATGATCGGCACGGGGACGGCCCCGGTGAGGCTCGAGATTGTGAAACCGGGCGAAGGGGTTGGTGTACAGGAAAGCACGTTCAGCCCGGGCATGTATTATCTGCAGCTGGGGTTCTTCTCGGTGCAGCAGAATGCAGACAACCTCAGACAAAGCTTGTCCGCAACATTCCACAACACCATGGTGGATCCGGACGTCATCAGCGGCAAAACCTACTACCGGGTTCTCGTCGGTCCGTTCGGGGACCAGATCGCGACGTACATAGAAGCTGACAAGCTCAGGGATATGGGATATACGGTAATCGTCAACAGGAAGTAGCAGGGCCGGGAGGCGTTGCAGCGCACCTCTCCGGCGGTACGATACGGGAGGTGAGGCATGGGGACAGACAGGAAAAAGAGCAGTGGTACTCCCGCGGTCAACGGCCGCTTCTGGGGCATCATCGCGGGCGGTGTCCTTCTGCTGGCAGGATGTACGTACCACGGTACGTCACCGGGCCGGCAGGACCCGGTGCGGCAGGACATGGGCGCGGCAGCAGAGCAAAAGTTATCCCCTGATCTGCGATCGGTGTATCGGGGCGGCAGGCAGGACAGGACGATCGGTGTTCTTGTAACGACGAAGTCTCCCTTGACCCCCCCGGAGCGTCATGCCTTGGAGAAAGCATCTATCTGTGTCACGACGGTATCCGGGAATGTATTCACGGCGGTCCTGAAGCTCGAAGCACTGCCCCTGCTTGCCGGAAAGCCCTTTGTCCGCACGATCATGCTGTCAAGGGAATTACACCCGCTCGTCCGTGCACATTAGCGGGCTGACTCTGCGAGAGGCAGGGTGACTACGAAACTCGATCCGATACCGAACTCGCTCGTTACCTGCAGCTGACCCGAATGAGCCTGGATGAGCCGCTTGGCGGTCAGGACCTCGACGTACAGTTTTTCTTCGTCCTTCATGTGGGAAAAGGTGTGCTTGTCCGTTACATTTTCGAAGATCGATTCCGACGTCCCCATACCGGTATTGGCGATGATGAGTGAAACGGCGGGCCTGCTGTCGACCGTGTCATCCCTGACCTCCAGATACAGGACGTCCTTCTCGTGTTCTTCCTTGATGGCGAGGCTCAGCAGGCTGATCAGGCCCTTGGTGAACTTTTCACGGTCGAGCCGCGTTACGGAATTACGCGCCTTGTAGATCGTGTGGAGCGTGACCCCCTGTTTCTGTGCAAACCCCTCGATGCTCTTGACGCACGATTTGATGACCCGTACGACATCCACATCGTCGAACTCGAGATGGAGGACCCCGGAGGTCAGCTGGTTGATGTCGAGGAGGGTTTCGAGGGCATTCATCAGCATCTTCGTTGCCTCTTTTGCCTGCGGGTATGCGGAGTCGTCGGTGTTCGCAATCTGTTTATTGTTGAACAGGTCGTACAGGGTGTAGATGGGGTCTTTCAGCTCGTTGATCATCATCGAGGTCAGCTCCGAGCGCTGGATGAGCAGGTGTTCTTCAACCGTGGTATCGAGCATGTTGAGAATAAAGCCGGTGTATTTTTCCTCGACCATGATGGGCGATATGCCGAGTTTCATAAACTTGGCCTTCTCTTCTACGTGTATCCGGACCGGCGTGTTCGTTTGTTTAACCTTATCAATGGACTCGGATATCTTTTCCCAGTTTTCTTTCGAAAAGATCCCGGCTATCGGTGTGCCGATGAGTTCGTTTATGTTCTTCGCAAGAAACTTGAGCGCCGAGGGGTTGGCATAGACGATGTTGTACGATGAGTCGGCTATCAGGATACCGCTGTCGACAAACGCGAGCAGGGTTTTTACTTTTTTAAAAACTTCGGTGCCGTCCATTCAGATCCCCACGATACCCAGTTTTGCCAGCTTGTAAAACCGTTTCATGGCTTCGAACCGGTCGATTGCGTTGATCGTCTGGAAGATCTCCTCGACCGTGGAATAGCCGTCTATCATGGAAACGATATAGCCGTCGGTTCTGTCGAGGTTGTACTTGACCAGGTCCTGTTCGTTGACATTCAACTTCGGAATTTTTTTGAAAGCGGCGAGCTCCTGGTAGTACAGTTTAATCAACTGCGCTTTTACCATCGCACAATACGCGGTGATCTGTTTGTTGGACGGATAATTTTTTTCCGAAAGCCGCTCGAGAAATTCGTAGGCAAGCTCGTACCGGCGCGATTTCAGGAGGTCGCGGATATAATTGATATTCACGAATTCTGCTTCTTTGATCTCGGGTTTCGGGGGCTGTTCTTTCGTCTCGACCGGCGCTGCCGGGGCCTGGGCGGCGTAGCCTGCGGATTCGATATAATCCAGGGCCTGCTGATTCCGCGGCGACAACTCCAGCACCTTGCGCCAGAGGGTGACCGCGTCCTCGGTCTTCCCGTAGCCGTACAGCGTCAGCCCGTCCTGCAATAACTTGTCTATCTCTTCCTGGTTCATCGTTCCTTCAGCTCCAGTTCCAGGGACGACATCTGTTTCTTCATGACCGTTATCTCGTCGTCGCTGAGCCTGCTCGCTGCCTCCAGGGTGACGGTCTGCTCGGTCCCCATGTCCGCATCCTTTGCGGTCACCCGGAGAATGCCCTCGCTGTTCATGTCGAAACTGACCTCGATGTTCGGCTCGCCCTTTTTGGTCATCCTGATCCCGCTCAGGACAAATTCCCCGAGCATCTCGTTGTCCTGCGCCAATTTTTCATTGCCCTGGTAAACGGCTATCCGCACGGCGTCCTGATTGTCATAGGTGGTCGTGAAACGCCGCGTTTTAGTGACCGGTACCGATGTGTTCCTCGGAATGATCTCGGCAAACAAGCCGCCCTTGGTCTGGATACCGAGCGAGAGTGCCGTGATGTCGACGAGGATGTTCGAGGGCAGCGGGGAAACGATATTGTAGGCGTGTATAGATGCTCCTTCCGCCACGACTTCGTCCGGATTGATGCTCCGGTTGGGCTGTTTTCCGAAGAACTCAGCGGTCTTCTTGATTACGAGGGGCGCCCGTGTCTGTCCCCCGACGAGGATGACTTCATGGACATCGCCTGTCTTGAGCCCCGCGCTTTCCAGGGTTGTCCTGCATATCTCGATGGTCTGGTTTACCAGATCCTCCATGATCTCTTCAAGCATGCTCCGCAGGATGACGGTGTTGTAGTGGATGGAGCCGTGGGAGGTTTCCGTGAGGAACGGCAGCGATATGGTCGCCTCGGTTTGAGACGAGAGCTCTATCTTTGCCCGCTCGGCGGCCTCTTTCAACCGCTGCATGGCCATGACGTCCTGCGCCAGGTCGATGCCGTGTGTCTTTTTAAAATCGTCGAGGATGTGCCGGATGAGCCTGTTGTCGATGTCCTCGCCCCCGAGGTAGGTGTTCCCTGCCGTGGACAGAACCTCGTACACGCCTTCGCCGAACTCAAGGATGGA
>JAJYYW010000167.1 GCA_021800575.1 bacterium | reverse complement strand
ATGCAGCGGGAGCTTGGCTCCCGGGTGTTGCACAACTTGCCGGTACCACCGTGAAGATTCGCCCGGGCAAGGGCATCCACCTCATCCTGGACCGCCGTGTCGCAAACTACGGCATCGTGATCAAGGCGATCGACGGCAGGCAGGTCTTCATGATGCCGCACGACAACACCTTTATCATCGGCACAACGGACGATGACTATTACGGCGACCTCAACAACCTGTGGGCAACGCACGATGAGATCGAATACCTGCTCCAGGCAGCGGAGCATTACTTTCCGAAGATACGGGAATACCGGATCATGCGGGTGATGGTCGGAATACGTCCGACCTTGTATGCGTGGGGCAAGAACGAGGACAACCTGTACCGGGAACACCGGATCTTCGATCACGGGCAGGAGGACGGAATACAGGGTTTTCTGACCATCGCTGGCGGCAAGCTTGCGAGCTACCGGCTCATGTCCGAGGAAGCGACCGATATCATCTGCAAAAAACTGGGCAGCACGGCCGTATGCTCAACGCACACCCAGCCCCTGCCGGGCGGCGGGTTTCTTCCGGACGTTAATACACTGGCGCAGCAGTATGGTCTTGATCCCTTCGTCGTCGCCCGGATTGCGTACCGGCATGGCGCAAAGACCGAGGAAATTTTGAAGCTGACCGTAGAAAACCCTTCCAACGCAAACCTCGTCTGCGAATGCGAGCCGGTCATCGAAGCTGAGATACGGTATGCCATACGTAACGAATGGGCAAAGACGATCCCGGATCTCAGGAGAAGGACGCGGCTGGGTACCGGCTCGTGCCAGGGCCGCAGGTGCACGGTACGGGCAGCGTACATCCTCGGAGAGGAGCTCGGCCTGGGTACGGACGGCATAAAGGCAACCATTGAAGGCTTTATCAAAGAACGGTGGAAGGGCAAGGCACCGATCCTCGCGGACCGCCAGCTTGCCGAGGAAGAGATCAACCTTGCGACGTACATCCTGTCGGACAGTTTTAACGTCATTCTTGAGAAGTGATGTATGGACTATGATATCATTGTTATAGGAAGCGGCACCGCCGGAGCACTTGCAGCCATCAATGCGGCGAAAACCCGGAAGGTTGCGGTGGTAAGAAAAGGGTACGGTGCAACGGCACTGTCCTCAGGAGCATTCGATATTGCAAGCAGGACCGGCAAACGCGGCAGGCCGTTTAAGGGCTTCGTCAACCTGCCGGAATCCATCGGCAACGTCCTTGAGAATGAACAGGACCACCCGTACTCCCTGCTCTCCAGGGCGTTTAGCGGCGACCGGATCAGCGAGTTCACGAGCATGCTCAAAACCATCGGTGAAGGTTTCTTTGCAGAGCTCGCGGGTGCGGGCGTGCCCTACGAGGGGTCGTGGGAAAACAACATGATCATCCCGAACCAGCACGGCACGTTCAAGGTCACCTCGTTCTGCCAGTCGTCCATGACGTCCGGCAACCTGGCAAAGCTCATGGGGCGTTCCGTGCTCTTCCTGGGGTTCGAAAAAACTTCCATCCACAACGGCACCCGTGCACAGTTCCTCGACAGCATTCTCTCAACATACGGGTTCGCATCGTTTAAAACGATCAACTATATGAATATCGATCTCCACGCCCGCGGCGTACACTGCAACGAACATGATTTCATCTCTCTTGCTGCACTGATGGATGACCCTGAACAGGCTGCGAAGATCGTGTCCTTCATAGCGCAGGCCCTTGAAACGGCCGTTTACGATCACGCCTTCCTGCCGCCCATCATGGGCATCAGGCGCTACCGGGAGGTTGCGAAGATGTTCAGGGATACCTTCGGGGATCGCATCTCGGAATTTCTGTCTCCTCCCTCGTCCGCACCCGGACTGCGGCTCCAGTACGCACTCGACGCGCTTCTCACCCGGCACGGCGTTACGATCATCGACGGCAACGCATCCCTGCAGGACGCCTCGGACGTGGTCAGGACCATCCGGATCACCGGGAAAGATGGACAGTCGTCTGTTCTCTCGGCACACAGCTTCGTGCTTGCACCGGGGAAGTTTATCGGCGGAAGCATGATCAGAAACACGACCTGGAGGGAAGCAGTGTTAGGACTGCCGGTTTTCATCGGCACGCATCCGGTAACCGATCCCTTTCCTTTGAAATATCTGACGGACGATCCCTTTGACGAGCAGCTCCTGTTTTCCATGGGGGTACGGGTGGACAGTACGCTACGGCCGGTCGACGGGGACAACAGGGCCGTCTATAAAAACCTTCACGCGGCAGGTTCCATCCTCTCCGGATATAACTACATCTACGACCGGACCGGCATGGGTACTGCCATGGTAACAGGTGCAAAGGCCGGGATCATTTCTGCAGGATGACGTATGGGTAAAAAAGATATTTTTGCATTATTGAACCTCGCCTACAGGCTGGTCATTCACCTCCTCAGCAAGCCGATCCGATGGATCAAAGGGTACAACGGCTACGACCGGTTTGTGCACCAGTACCAGGGGCTTGCGCCGGTCAGCGCGACGATGCGCCGGTCATACCCTGCCCTTTCACAGTGCATCGACTGTGGTATCTGCAGTGCCGAGTGCAGGGAGATCCAGCACCAGGTGCCCCCGGTCTACCTCTTCGTCAGCTATTCAAAACTTTTGCCCGAGCTGCTCTACTCGGATGCCATGGTCAAAGCCTGTTCAGCATGCGACACCTGTCTCGTCCACTGTCCCACGGGACTGCGGATGAATGAACTTGTACTTCTGTACAGGGACATGGTGCCTTGAGACGACGGGACCGCTGGCTCACCACATTTCTTGCTCAGGCAAGTCCCGGCAACAGTGTCACTATTTTACGCAACGGTACCACTGCCTTTCCTGCGATGCTTGAAGCAGCAGAACGCGCGCGCCATTTCATCTTTCTTGAATTTTACAAAATAGCCGCCGATACAACAGGCTGGGCGTTTGCCCGCCTGCTTGCAGACAAGGCCTCGCTCGGGTGCCCTGTGTACATGATCTATGATGCCATAGGCTCCCTGGAAACCGGGGAAGGGTTCTTTGATTATCTGCGGGAACACGGTGTCCGGCTGCTGGAATTCAATCCCTACACACCTCTGCTGAACAAGCACTGGGGCCTGCTCCACAGAGATCACCGGAAGATGCTGATTGTGGACGGCAGGATAGGGTTCGTCGGCGGCATCAATCTCACGGACGAGTACACGGTCACTGCGCAATCGGATGCATGGCGGGACACGGACATCCGTATTGAAGGACCGGCCGTCCGGGAGCTGCAGCGGCTTTTTCTTTCCACGTGGCAGAGCAAGGGCGGCGGCCGCATCGAACCAGCAAACCTGTTTCCGGCAATAGAACAGGCAGGAGATGTGATCCTGAAGATCCTCGGAAGCAAAGAGCGCAAAAACAGGCGGCGCATCCGCAGGGCCTACATCAATGCCATCAAGAACTCCCGCACATACGTGTATATAGAGAATGCGTACTTCGTTCCGGACCGGGGCATCCAGCGGGTCATCAGAAACGCTCTCCGGCGCGGGGTTGCCGTTTCTTTAATCCTGCCGGAAACATCCGACATCATGGCGGTACAGTATGCAAGCAGGAAGCTGTATCACCGTTTTTTGAAATGGGGTGCCCGGATATTCTTATGGCACGGCACGATCCTACACGCAAAGACCGCTGTTATCGACGATACCTGGAGCACGGTCGGCTCCTTTAACATCGACCGTATTAGCCTGCTCCACAACCTCGAGGTCAACGTCGCCGTTCTGGATACTGCGTTTTGCACCAACATGCGGATTATGTTCCAGGAGGACATGAACAACTGTCTTGAGCTGAACGCCGCAGCATGGAAAAACCGGCCGCTCGTGGGGCGGCTGCTGGAGACCCTGTTCCATCTTCTCAGGTACTGGCTGTAATCCTTGCGTGCCGGTCCTGACACCGGTCATATGCCTATGGCAGGACAGCAGTCCCTGTGGATGCAAGAGACTGCAGAAAGGTGGCGTAATCATACTGTGCAGTCGTGTCCGTGAAGATCGCATAGTGGTCGTCGGCCGCAAACTGCAAGAGCCCGGCCGTGACCGCTGCTCCTGTTGATGATGTGATATTGCCGCTCACCGGCGGCGTGAACACCGGCAGGCCGATGAGCGTGTACGCGTCGACCGGGTGTGCGACAGGAGCAACGAGCGGTATGCCTGATGCAACGGCAAGCGCCTCGGTGGTTATCGGCGGGGTATACAGATCGAGCATGCCCTCGGTGAGAACGATGTTTTTGGGTATGCCTGTTGCATCGTATGGATTGATCAGGTACGGCCCGTAGTTGATAGGATCGGTCACTTCGACGAGCAGCTGGACCAGCCCTACCAGCGGGTGAAACGGCGTGAGAGGCTGTGACGACGGGATGCCGAAGAGCGTCTCGATGGCCTGCTGGATGTCAATGGGGTCTTTTCTGTAGATAATGGTAAGCGAGAGGTCGCCGCCGTCACCTGACAGCACTGCTCCCCGTATCCCGGGTTCGAGTGCGGCGAACAGGGTCCCGGTCAGACCTCCCTGCGAGTGTCCCAC
>JAJYYW010000166.1 GCA_021800575.1 bacterium | reverse complement strand
GGCAGAAGCATGTGGAGTCGATCCTGACGTGGGTCAGCGAAGTGTTCGGTGCTGACATCGAAGCAGAGCCAGGCGTGCAATGGGGCGCAGAGGTGATCAGCGAGGTCGAGTTCGCATCACGGTTCACGGACAAGAAGATCATCGCCATTACCGGGACCAACGGCAAGACGACCACCGTGACCCTGCTCGGACAGATCCTGAACAACGCAGGCAGAAACGCGGGCGTCGGCGGCAACATCGGCACTCCGTTCATCGAGCTCGTCGGGAACGACAGCACCGCCGGCATGTACCTGCTGGAGTTGTCCAGCTATCAGCTCGAGGGCATCGTCACGTTCAGGCCGTGGATAGCCGGCCTGCTCAACATCACGGAAGACCACCTCGACCGGTACCGGGACATGAACGATTACGCGCGGTCAAAGCTGCGGATCTTCATGAACCAGTCCGTCGAGGATTACGCGGTCATCAACGCCGAGGACCGCTACACGATCAAGAGCAAGAGAACCATCAAATCGAGACCGTACTGTTTTACCACGGAGCGTACAACACGGAGAGGCGCCTATTATAAAAACGGAGCAATATTGTTTGTCGACGGGGCCGGACATAAAACCCCGTTCACCATCGACAACCCCTCGCTTGCCGGCCTGCACAACATTCAGAACGTTATGGCGTGCATCATTATCGCCCGTCTCCTCGATGTACCGGACGATGTTATAAGGACGACCGTGAACGGCTTCCGGGGACTTGCGCACCGGATCCAGCTCGTGGCGGAGATCAACGGCATCAGGTATTACGACGACTCGAAAGCAACCAATGTCGACGCCGTTGCCGTCGCACTGCGGACCATGTCTTCTTCGGTCGTCCTGATCATGGGCGGGAGGGACAAGCAGGGGGACTACGCCCCGCTTACCGGGCTCATCAGGGAAAAGGTGAAGCTGGTCATCGTCATGGGAGAGGCGCGGGAGCGCATCACCGCAGCATTCCGTGATATCGTCAGGATAGTGCCCGCGGACTCCATGGAATCCGCGGTCGCCGCAGCAGCGGCCGGTGCGGCGCCGGGCGACAGCGTCCTGCTCTCACCGGCCTGCTCGAGCTTCGACATGTTCCGCGATTACAAGCAGCGGGGTGACCTGTTTGCGTCCGCGGTCCTGCATCTAACCGGGAGGGTTTCGCATGAAGGATTATGACGGCGGCATCATCGCCGCGACCCTGGCCCTGTGCCTCTTCGGACTCATCATGGTGTTCAGTGCGAGCTCGATCTACGCACTCAAGGAATACGGCACGAAATATTACTTCGTCGAACGGCAGCTCGTCTACCTCGTGCTCGGGATCCTTGCGGGCGGGTTTGCCGCCGTGGTCGATCTCGACCTGATCAGAAAATACATCTACGTGCTGTACGGGATCATCCTCGTCCTGCTCGTTCTGGTGTTCGTCCCGCATATCGGCGTCGTGGTGAGCGGATCACGCCGGTGGCTGCGGTTCGGGTCGTTCACCGTCCAGCCTTCGGAGTTTGCAAAGCCCGTCCTCATCCTGCTCGTGGCGCACCTGCTCGAGGAAAAGGGCCAGCGGTTGAACAACCCTCCGCCGGTCCTCCTCCCCATGGGCTTCACGGCCGTGCTCCTGCTGTTGATCATCAGGGAGCCGGACTTTGGCAGTGTCGTCATCATAACGACCGTGGTATTTTCGGTGCTGTTCCTGGCGGGTGCGAATCTCTGGTCCCTGGTCCTGGCGTTTCTTCCGGCGATACCAGCGGGCATCCTGCTGGTCATGCATTCAGCGTACCGGCTCAACCGGGTCAAAGCGTTCCTCAGCCCCTGGAAGCACGCACAGACCGGCGGGTTCCAGATCGTGCAGTCGACCCTTGCGTACGGTGCAGGCGGGGTGACGGGCGTGGGTCTGGGGAACAGTTTCGAAAAGTTGTTTTATCTGCCCGAGGCGCACACGGATTTTATCTTTTCTGTCATTGCAGAGGAGCTTGGATTCCTCGGGGTCGCAGGGGTGATCGCCGTCTTCATCTTTCTGATCACCAGGGCGTTTTCCATTGCCGCACGATCCGAAAGCGTGTTCACCAGGACGACGGTGTACGGGCTGACCTTGTTCATAGCCCTCCAGGTCATCATCAACATTGCTGTCACGCTGGGCCTGCTGCCGACGAAGGGGCTGACCATGCCGTTCATTAGTTACGGCGGAAGTTCTTTGACGGCCGAGCTGATCTCGGTCGGGATCATACTGAATCTTTCGAGAAGGGTAAACGATGGGAGCGATGAGGCTGATCATAGCAGGTGGGGGTAGCGGGGGACATTTTTTTCCCGCACAGGCGATTATGAATGAACTGATACGGAGAAACGGGGGTATCGAGTATATGTACGTCGGTTCTGACACCGGCATAGAGAGCAGGAAATGGACGCTCCCGGAGCGCAACCGGAGGCTGCTGGCCGTCCGGGGGTTCCGGAACAAGACGACCGCCCAGAAGCTTTCGTCGGCCGCCCTGCTTGCCCGCGCACTGCGCGAATCCCGCACCATCGTCCGGGAGTTTGCACCCGACGCGGTGCTCGGGGTGGGCGGGTATGCCTCGTTCCCGATCCTGATGACCGCAGTCATCAGGCGCATCCCGTCCGCCATCCACGAGCAGAACTCGGTACCCGGACTTGCGAACAAGGTCCTCGCCCGGTTTGTGGACAGGGTCTTTATTTCCTTCAGGACATCGGCGGCCTACCTTCCC
This sequence comes from bacterium, assembly GCA_021800575.1. Lineage (GTDB taxonomy): Bacteria > JAMCPX01 > JAMCPX01 > JAMCPX01 > JAMCPX01 > JAJYLM01. The sequence goes on along the minus strand of JAJYYW010000166.1, from coordinate 1,817 downwards.
GCAGGCAAGATCCGGTTGACCGGACTGCCGATCCGCTACACGGCGGTCCGGCATAAAACGTTCGATGCGCAGGTCAGGACCATCCTGGTACTGGGCGGGAGTCAGGGTGCACACCAGGTCAACGCGATGATGATGCAGGCGCTTGACAACCTCATGCATATGCGGGATCGTGTCCGGTTCATACACCAGACCGGCACGGCGGACCACGCCCTGGTAAAGGAAGCGTACCGGCGGCGCGGGTTCACCGCGGACGTCGTCGATTTCATCGACGACATGGCGCCGGTGTTTGATGCCGCAGACCTGGCGGTTTCGAGGGCGGGCGCATCGACGCTGTTCGAGCTCGCGGTGTACGGCGTGCCGTCCATCCTCATACCGTACCCGTTCGCTGCGGCGGATCACCAGACGCTGAATGCGCAGGATGTCGCTGCCGGCGGAGGGGCTGTTGTCATACCCTCAGCCACGCAGGACCCCGGGCTGCTTATAGGATATATCCGTGCACTCGCGGAGGACCGGGAACGGCTGGCGGCGATGTCCGGCGCAATGACGGCATGGGCTAAGCCCGGTGCAGCAGCGGACATTGTCGATGAAATGATGAAACTCGCAGGAAAAGGGACCACATGCACAAGAGAATAAGACATATCCATTTTGTAGGTATCGGTGGTGCGGGCATGAGCGGCATCGCCGAGCTCCTGTTGAACATAGGGTACGAGGTGAGCGGTTCGGACCAGAAACAGTCGAAGGTCACCGAGCGGCTCCAGGCGCTCGGTGCGTCCGTGACGATCGGCCACCGGGCATCGAACGCCGGGGGTGCGCACGTCGTCGTGTTTTCATCCGCGGTCAGGGACGACAACCCGGAGCTCGTGTACGCGCGCGGGCACAACATACCAGCGATCCCCAGGGCCGAGATGCTGGCTGAACTCATGCGGGTGAAATACGCAGTCGCGATCGCGGGTAGCCACGGCAAGACCACGACCACGTCGCTGGTTTCGAGCGTGCTTGCATCGGGCGGGCTGGATCCCACGAGCATCGTCGGCGGCAAGGTCAACATCTTCGGATCCAATGCCAAGCTTGGTCAGAGCGAGTACCTCGTCGCCGAGGCCGACGAGAGTGACGGCAGCTTCCTCAAGCTCACGCCGACCATAGCCATTGTTACGAACATCGACCCCGAGCACCTTGACTACTACAAGACGTTCGATCGGGAGAAGGACGCGTATGTTGAATTCATCAACAAGGTGCCGTTCTACGGCCTTGCGATCCTGTGCCTGGACGAGGAGAACGTCGCATCGATCATGCCGAGGATCAGGGTGCGGCGGATGACGTACGGGCTTTCCGCACAGGCGGACGTCCAGGGCTACAACGTCGTCCAACGGGGCGGCGAATGCGACTTCTCGGTCAATGTCAGGGGGACACCCTACGGCTCATTCACCATCCACATGCCCGGCATCCATAACGTGTACAACGCCCTTGCGAGTATTGCGGCGGGCGTTGAGCTCGAGCTTGAGCCGGAGCACATAAAGCACGGCATCGAGCAGTTCAACGGTGTGGAGCGCAGGTTCCAGATCAAGGCCGCGGTCAACGATATCATCGTGGTGGACGATTACGGACATCACCCCAAGGAGATCAAGGCGACGCTGGCCGGTGCAAAGAACGGATGGAAGCGCAGGCTCATCGTGGTGTTCCAGCCGCACCGGTACACGAGGACCATGCTGCTGTTCAACGATTTTCTGACGGCGTTTTATCAGGCCGACGTCCTGATCCTGACGGACATCTACTCGGCCGGAGAAGACCCCATCCCGGGCGTCGATGCGTCCAAACTC
>JAJYYW010000165.1 GCA_021800575.1 bacterium | reverse complement strand
CCTTTTGAAGGCGTGCGAGAAGCGCCCGATCAGCATGGACACCATCGAGAAGGTGGTGGACCGGATCGCGAAAAAATACGAGGACGCAGGGGAGAAGGAAATTGCGGCGAGCGACATCGGAGAAGAGATCATGACCGAGCTCAAGGAGCTCGACAAGGTCGCGTATGTGCGGTTCGCCTCGGTGTACCGGGATTTCAAGGACATCAGCGAGTTTATGGACGAGCTCAAGGGCCTCCTCAAAATAAAACTCAAGCCCCGGCAGACCCACCCTCAAAAAAATATTCATTAAGTTCTGATGACCAGAGTCTCAGAGCACTCTTTCCTGTCCGGGAAGTCTCTCCTGTGTTTTATTTTTGTTGCAGGCATTCATGTCCCCGTTGTAGTGAAGGGGAGGAGGCTGAGCACATGAAAAAGGTTATCCTAACGGGAGACAGGCCGACCGGGCCCCTGCACCTCGGTCATTATGTGGGTTCGCTGCAAAAACGCGTCGAACTGCAGCAGTCGTACGAGACCTATATTCTGATAGCGGACATGCAGGCACTTACCGACAATGCTGAACACCCGGAGAAGGTGCGGGACAATATAGTCGAGGTCGCGCTCGATTATCTTGCCGTGGGTATCGATCCGAAGGTCGCGACGATCGTGATACAGTCGCTCGTTCCCGAGATCGCGGAACTCACCATGTATTACCTTAATATCGTCACCGTCGCCCGCCTCCAGCGCAACCCCACCGTCAAAACGGAAATGAAGCAGAAGGGATTCGGGGCACACGTGCCCGCGGGATTCCTGGTCTACCCGGTGAGCCAGGCCGCCGACATAACAGCGTTCGGTGCGCACCTGGTCCCCGTCGGCGAAGACCAGCTTCCCATGATCGAACAAACCAGGGAGATCGTGCAGGACTTCGCCCGGATCTACCAGCCGGTCCTGGTCGAGCCAGAGGCCCTGGTCCCGAAGGTACCGAGACTGCCCGGTATCGACGGCCAGAACAAGATGAGCAAGTCCCTGGGCAACGCGATATATCTTTCAGACCCTCCGGATATCGTGGCTCGGAAAGTCAAAGGTATGTACACGGACCCGAAGCACATCCACGTCGATGACCCGGGTACCGTCGAAGGCAATCCCGTGTTCAGCTACCTGGACGCATTCGACCATGATACGGACGTTGTGTCGGCGATGAAGCAGCATTACAGGGCAGGCGGTCTTGGAGATGTCACGGTCAAGAAAAGACTGATCGAGGTCCTCGAAGGGTTCCTGGAACCGATACGCAGGCGCAGATCGGAATTTGCGAAAGATCCGGCTGAGATCATGCGCATACTCCGGGAGGGGACCATGAAGGGAAGGACGGCTGCGGGCCGCACGCTCGCGAATGTGCGAAGGGCAATGCACCTCGATTACTATCAGGACTGACCTTCTCTCGAATGTGCCCTGCCCCCGTTCCTCCCGTGTGTATCCTGCTGACCTGTACGCTCGTGCGCTGTCCCTCTGCAGACACGATGAGCTCTGCGGTGCTTGAGCTGTCAGGGGGTCAGGAGCACCTTGCCCATGGTTGCGCGGCTTTCCAGCTTGCGCTGGGCATCGGCCGCCCTGGCGAGTGGGAAAACGGAGTCGATCCGCACGCTGAGCTCCCCTGATGCCATCCAGCCGAACAGGTCGTTCGCACGCTCCAGCAGCTCTTCCCTGTTCGCCGTGTAATAGATGAGCGAGGGCCTCGTGAGATAGAGAGCGCCCTTGGTGTTGAAGATCTGGAGATCAACAGGCGGCACGGGTCCGGACGCCTGGCCGTACAAAACCATGGAGCCGCGCGGCTGAAGGCAGTTGAGGCTTTTCTCAAAGGTTGCGATGCCCACCGAATCGTAGACCACCTGTACGCCCCTGCCCCCGGTTATGCGCCTGACCTCTGCCTCCCAGTCGCCCTGTGTATAAATGATCACATCGTCCGCACCGGCCTGCTGTGCCAGCTTCGCCTTTTCTGCGGTCGAAACCGTTCCAATGACGCGCGCGCCCCGGCGCTTGGCGATCTGCACGAGCAGGAGTCCGACACCGCCCGCTGCGGCGTGCACCACGGCTGTGTCGCCCTTCTTCAGGGGAAAGGTACTGTGGGCGAGGTAATGCGCGGTCATGCCCTGCAGCATCACGGCCGCTGCCTTCTGCGCGTCGATGGCCCCGGGCACCTTGACCAGCCTCCACGAAGGGACAACCGCATACCCGGCGTACGCGCCGAGTGCAGAGGTGTACGCAACACGGTCGCCCTCGCGCACCTCGGTGACCCCGGGTCCGACCGCATCAACAATGCCGGAGGCCTCCTGCCCCATCGTGAACGGCACACTGACCGGATACAGCCCCTTGCGCTGATAGATATCGACAAAATTGATACCGCTCGCTTCGATCTTCACCAGGGCCTCCCCCTGCTTCGGCTCAGGCACTGCAACATCCTCATACTTCAGAACCTCAGGACCGCCGTACTCGCTGACTCGAATTGCTTTCATACCCTTCTCCTCCCTGTATGGTTGGTTGTTCCGGCCGGACATCAAACCACGTCCGCACCAAGCCTTTATAGAAAATAATCATACACAATGCATTTGCAAATAACAGCGAGATCAACTACAAGAAAGACAACCCTGCTGGTGATACATGAAAAGAGTTGTGCTGACCATACTGATACCCCTGCTTCTCTACGGCGGGTGTAATTTCAGGAAATTCGAGAGCCTGCCGAAAAACATGCTCGTAACCTCGGTGATATCGGACCCCCGGACGTTCAATCCGATCCTCGCCAACGAGACGAGTTCCACGGACGTCCTTGACCCTGTTTTTGCAGGCCTGACCCGCCTCAACCCCATGACGTTCAAGGTCGAGCCCGGGCTTGCACAATCCTGGACGATCAGCGCGGACAGGCGCGTTATCACCATGCACCTGAGAAAGGGGGTTTATTTCAGCGACGGAACGCCGTTTACGGCACGCGACGTCGTCTTCACATTCAACGTGATCTACTCGCCCACGGTGCTTTCCTCGTACCGGGACCTGTTCACCATCAACGGACAGCGGATCAAGGTCGAGGCCCTGAATGACCATACTGTCCGGTTCATCCTGCCTTCACCGTTCTATCCGTTCCTCGAATCGCTGAGCATACCGATCCTGCCGGAGCACATCCTCGGAAAACCCCTTGAGGACAACCTGTTCGACAGGATGTGGAACATCATCACCCCCCCGTCGCAGATCGTCGGGCTCGGTCCCTATACGATTGCATCGTACGTGCCGAGCCAGTACATCCTGCTCAAAGCAAACCCGTACTACTACGGGAAGGATGCCGCGGGGGTACAGCTCCCGTACATCAAGAACCGGGCCATGCTCATCGTACAAAACCAGGACGCCCAGTACGTGAAGTTCATCTCAGGAGAAACCGATATCTATGACCCGCGTCCCGAGGAGATATCCCTGCTCGATTCCATGAGCAAAAAACGTCACTTCACCGTCAAGAACATCGGGCTGGACACGGGCATCATGTTCGTGTCGTTCAACAGGAACCCCCGGCACTACATCAGGAACGGGGTCGTCAACCCGAAGTACCGGTGGTTTACCAACCCGGATTTTCTCAAGGCGGTTGCCCACAGCATCGACAAGCAGGCCATCATCGACGACGTTTACCGCGGCTACGGTGAGCCCGCCGTGTCGTTCATACCCCGCAACGTACCGGTGTACCACCTGAACATGCCGGACTATGCGTACAACCTCGACGAAGCGCGGGCACTGCTCCTCAAGGGCGGATTCCACTGGCGCAGCGGGAAACTGTACGACAGCCACAACGACCGGGTCGAATTCAATTTTTTTACGAACTCCGGCAACGAGCAGCGCGAGCGGATCGCTGCGATCATCCTGACCGACCTTACCAGGCTGGGCATGAAGGTAAACTACAAGCCCCTGGACTTCAATACGCTGGTGGAAAAACTGACCACGAACTTCGACTGGGACTGTATTCTGATAGCACTCACCGGCGGCTACGAGCCGTACAACGCCGCGAACGTCCTGCTCTCCAGCGGCATGCTGCACCTGTGGGACCCCCTGGAGAAAAAACCGGCAACACCGTGGGAGGCACAGATTGACCGGCTGATGGCCAAGGGCGCAAAGACCTACGACATACAGAAGCGTGCGATCTACTTTAAAAAGGTCCAGCAGATTCTCCACGACGAACTGCCGCTCATCCCGCTGGTGCGCCAGGAGGATTTCGTTGCCTACACGGACAGGCTTGAGAATTACCGGCCCACGGTATTCGGGAACTACAGACCGGAAATGATGAGGTTAAAACCATGACGACGATATACGATTCACACGCACACTTGAATTTTACCGACTACGATGCAGACCGCGAGGAGGTCATCCGGCGGGCATTCCAGGCCGGCACCCGGTTCATCATCAACATAGGGTCCGGCATGGGTATGCAGGGCAACCATGATGCCATCCGCATTGCAAACGGACACGAGCACATCTACGCGACCGTGGGACTGCACCCCCACGAGGCCTCCCTGTTCAACGATGAGACCTATGCGGCAATCGCATCGCTCGCGGATGAGCCCAAGGTCATCGCCATCGGTGAGGTGG
>JAJYYW010000164.1 GCA_021800575.1 bacterium | reverse complement strand
GTACTCGAACTTCCGTCATATTACACGATGCAGGTCAGCGGCACGACACTCACGCAATGGACCGCAGACATGGTAACAGACACCGCGGACTGGAAAGATACCTTGCAGTAAATCCCGTTAGAAAATCTGTAACAAATTTGGCTTTACAATTATTCCTTGCAGGGGATTACTGCCTTTGGCTGGACAATAAAGTCGCCAGATTTTCTAACGGGATAAAATGGTCCTAGAGAGATTTGAACTCTCGTTTTTGCCTTGAGAGGGCAACGTCCTAGGCCTCTAGACGATAGGACCACACGTATGAACAGGAAGTATAACCGCTCCCGGATGTTCTTTCAACTGCCGCGGATATAAAAGCACAGTTTTTTTATCCTGTATATATTTTTTTTGCAAGCACAACCTGCACAGCCCGAAACCGTTGTTTTTATCTTGACACGGCCGGAATGCTCCTTTACAAGAAAGGCTATTATGGACGTATACCCTATTGTACACAAAAATCTGATATTCAATGTTCTGACGGACGAAGACATGAGCTTCGTTGAAATACGGAAGCTGCTGGATTATCTTCTTGAAGAGAAGGCCTTCGACAGTTCGCAAGGCGGGCTCCTCTACGAGCCGGAGGTCTACGAGATCTACATTGACGAGTACCACTATGTGGTGGACGTACAGGACTACGAAGTAGCAATCTATAAACGAGAAAAGAAAATAGACGTGATGGAGAATTAACATGCACAAGATACTGAAAACGATACTCATCGTTGGTCTGGCAGCGGCAGCCGGTATAACCGCGCTTTCCTGTACCAAGAAGACCAGCACCAAACCCGTCATGGACCTGTACGTGATGAGCCACTGTCCGTTCGGCATACGCGCCGAAAACATCATCCTTGGGTTTATCGGAAACTTCGACAATACCGTGAAACTTCATATCCGTTACATCGTCAGCAAGCAGCCCGGGAGCGGCTATACCAGCCTGCACGGCCCCACGGAGCTCGACGAAGACCTGCACCAGATAGCCATTCAGGAGCTGTCTAACGGTAAATTCCTGACCTACCTTGCGTGCTACAACATGAGTATGAACAGGAACAAATGCATGCAGGACGCGGGCATCGATAAGAAGGCCGTCGATGCATTCGTCCGGTCGGGACAGGCGGAAGAAATCCTGAACAAGGACTTCCAGAGAACCGAGAAGCTGGGCATCAACGCAAGTCCGACCCTCTTTATCAACGCGCACCGTTATGACGGTGCAATGCAGCCCGGCCACCTGATCAGGGCGGTGTGTGCCGATGCACCGCGCGTCGCTTACTGCGCGACACTGCCAAAGCCCGTCGACGTGCATGTCACCATGCTCACCGGCGGCTGGACATCAATCTACCATCCTGAACTCATCAAGCAAAACCTTTCGAATTTCTTCTACAAGACAACCGTAGACCTGACGGACACGACAACACTGCAGGGCAAGGAGATCTCGAAAAAATTTTCCGTCACCGAGGCACCAGCGATGATCTTCAGCGGCAACGTCACCATGACGACGAGCTTTGCCACGATTCAGCCGAGACTGAAAGAGGTAAACGGGAGCTACGTCGACTACCTGAACGACATGGGCTACCGGTACCTGTTCGACCGGCCGTCCAAAAACAACACCATGCTCATATTCACGGACCTCAATGACAAAGACTCGGTGAATGCGTGCGTCTCCGTGGTCCGGCTACTGCTCGACAATAAGAAAGACAACTACAGGCCCGTCGTGAACGTCATCGGCACGTACACGGACGCCGCTGCACTGAAAGCAGTGTCCGTCGTTGAACAGGCAAACAACAAGCCCCTGAACGACATGCTGCCGCTCCTGTCGAAGCTCTCCACCGCGCCATCGCTGAAGGCCTTCGATGCGTCGTACCGCACGGGCACATTCAACGAGCGCGCCGTACAGCAGAACATAACGCGCAACAACACTGCCGCCGCCGATCTCGGCATGGGGCAGGCGCGGTTCGCTCTGCTCATCGACAACACGGAGTTCATCAATGCCGTGAATCCTGCGCAGTCTGTCGGCATATTCGAGCTGTCGCCTATCATCGGCAAGATGGCATTGACCGGGAACGGACAGCCCGGACAATGCGCAAAGTGATGCAGGGGTAAATGGCAGCGCACCTGTTTGCAGTCATCGCAGGCTTCATCGTATCCACCATCAAGACCTTCGGCTACGGGGGTGTTGTTTTTCTCATGGCAGTCGAGAGCGCCTGTATCCCCCTGCCCTCGGAGATCATCCTGCCCTTCGCGGGCTATCTCGTTTTCATGCACCAGCTGCAGCTGCTGCCGGTCGGCATCGCCGGGGCGTTCGGGTGCGTCATCGGTTCGGTCATCGCCTACGCGATCGGTGCATACGGCGGCAGGCCGCTGATCGAAAAATACGGTAAGTACGTGCTCATCAGCCGGCACGACCTCGATATGGCGGACCGGTGGTTCAACCGCTACGGCGCGACGATCGTGTTCACCGGCAGGCTCCTGCCGGTTGTCAGGACATTCATATCCCTGCCCGCAGGTATCTCGCGCATGAACTTCTTCAAATTCATCGTCTATACCTTTATAGGCTCGTTTATCTGGAGCCTGCTGATCACGTGGATCGGATTAAAACTCGGCCAGCAATGGGACACGCTCGGCCCGTACTTCCACCGGTTCGACGACGTTATTCTCATCGTCGGTATCGCTGCATTCTTGCTCTACCTGAGGCGGCACCTCAAACACATCGCAGCCGAGCGGTAACGGACACGGGGAAGATTCAGACCATGGACCCTGCGATCAATTTCCCGGACGGCAGGCCCGGACACAGGATCCGGACGTCTGATGGCCTGCTGCAACGTTCGGCAAGGGAGATACCATGTCTATCATAACCCTGTGCACGGATTTCGGCCTGTCCGACAGCTACGCGGCTGCCATGAAAGGGGTGATCCTCGGGATCAATCCCCGTACAACCATCGTCGATGTGACCCATACGATCCCTCAGCACGATATCGCGGCTGCCGCGTTCATCCTCAACGGCTACTACAGCACCTTTCCGAAAGGCACGGTCCACGTCGTCGTCGTGGATCCCGGGGTCGGCGGCCAGCGCTACGACATGGTTGTCAGGACACACGAGTACGTGTTTGTCGGGCCGGACAACGGGGTGTTCAGCCCGGTGCTGACGGAAGGACCCGCGGCATGCTATGAGATTAAGATCCGTCACGCAGCAGCACCGACATTCCACGGGCGGGACGTGTTCGCTCCGGCAGCAGCGCGGCTGTCGCTGAAATGGGACAAATCCATACTCGGCGGCATTATCAGGACGCCCCGGCTGCTCGACGTGCCGAAACCCATCATCAGCAGCAGGGGCATGACCGGCAGGATCGTGCATATCGATCATTTCGGCAACCTCATAACCAACATCAGCGCCCGCTTGCTCGGCACTCTTGCGCGGAACAAAACACTGGAAATATTCATCAAAGGCGCTACAATACACGGCATGCATGATACCTACGAACAATGCCGGACTGCCGCGCCGTGTGCAGTCATCGACAGTTTCGGACTCCTCGAGATCGCAGTCAACGCCGGCAGTGCCGGTGAGAAACTCGGGGCGCACCGGGGCGATACGGTCAAAATTCTATGGAAGTGACCAGCCCCATCCGCGATTTGATCGAACGGCTGAAGCAGGGAGACGTCTCAGCACTCGCCCGCTCCATTACCCTGCTCGAGGAGGGATCGCTGGACATACCGTCGGTCGATACCCTGCTCGGTGCCGCAAACCCGTCCCTGACCATCGGGGTTACCGGCCCTCCGGGTGCAGGTAAAAGTTCCCTCATAGACTGGCTGATCAAGCATATGAGAGACGAGGGTGCTATGGTCGGCGTGCTCGCCACGGACCCCTCGAGTCCCTTTACCGGCGGCGCCATACTCGGGGACAGGATCAGGATGCAGCACCACTTTCTCGATGAGAAGGTCTTCATCCGTTCGCTCGGATCGCGCGGCGCGCAGGGAGGGATATCGAGGATAACCCGGGACGCAGCGCACCTGATGCGGGCCGCTGGTTACCGGTACATCATCCTGGAAACCGTGGGCGTCGGTCAAACGGAGCTTGACATCATGAACCTCGCGGATACCGTCCTCGTGGTGCTTGTGCCCGAATCGGGCGATTTCATGCAGGCCATGAAGGCAGGGCTCATGGAGATTGCGGATATATTCGTCGTCAACAAGGCAGACCGGGACGGCGCGAAGCAGATGGTCAATGCGCTCAAGTTCCTGACGGAATCACCGGAGTCCGGGACCGGCGCCTGGCAGGTACCCATCCTGCTCACCAACGGGCTCGACGGCAGCGGTACCAAGGACGCCTTCGAAACCGTCCGCCGGCACACCGTCTTTCTGGAACACCACCGGCAAACGGGACAATTTCTGCGAAAACGTCAGCACGGGTTAAAACAGCTCATCGTCGAACAGCTCAGCGTGAAGATAGAAGACCTGATCAACGAAGTACTCGCAGACCGGTACCGGGCAGAGCTCATGGATCCATCCGTCAGCCTCTACAGCATATTCAACCGGGTCATGCAGGACAAGGGTTTCACCGGAAAGCTGTTCGGGTAATCCGGCT
>JAJYYW010000163.1 GCA_021800575.1 bacterium | reverse complement strand
TCGCCAGGATTTTAAGATGTTCAACAAGAGAATCCGGTAGTCTGATCGAAATCGTCCGGGTAGAGGGCTTCAGGTTTGCAAACAATGCCTTCCCGGATTTGGTGTAATCTATATACTCGGTAGAGTCATGGGTAGACCAGAATTTTGCCTCTTCTTTCTCAGTTTTAAATTTTGGTATTTGTTTTAATTTGCTCATACATAATCCTCTCTTTCCTGCTCATATCCCGTGCCGATATGACCCGTATTTTGTTTTTCCTTACCGTAAATACAATAAACAATAGCCTTTCTCTATCAGTACTTCCTAAACTATAATAGCGTGCTTCCGTGGAAGAATGGGTAACATCATTTTGCACAACAAAAGGATTATTAAAGAAAACTTCTTCACATTCAATGTAACTGACCCGGTGTTTCCCCCAATTTTTGGAAATATTCCCCTTGTCCCATTCAAACCCTTCGACACTTGATAATATATCCCGTGCGTTTTGTTCCATATCTTTCCAATAGTTTTTGTATATGTCTAATATATACACATGTACATAGCCAGTCAACTCATTATTAACAACAAATCATATATAAAACCGGATATATCTTTGCCTCTACCAGTCACAGGAGAAGGGGCAGGAATACCTCCCGCTGGGGACAGGTGGGGATTATAGTTACAAAAGCGCCCGATGGGATTTGAACCCATGACCTGCGGATTCGAAGTCCGACGCTCTATCCACTGAGCTACGGGCGCACTCTTTTATTATGGTATATGGCTGCCTTCCCTGCTGTCAAGCTGCTGCCATCCTGCGGGTTCTTCCGTGTTTTCTGAATGCCCTTGCAGCCGGAGTACTCTGAGCAGGAAGGACCATTATCACCTCGAAGAACATCGCGATAAAGAGTATACTGTGAACCCTTTGCGCTGGTTAAACTGCTTCGATGAAGTACGACAAAACACTTGCCGTCTGCCGTTGGCATGAAGCCATATATGTTGACGAACTTTCCGCAGTGCCTTATTATTTATCGATGATACGGTAAAAACAGAGGATCTGCAGGCCACCATGAAACTTCAAAAGTCCCGCTTAACAAACCTTTCATATGCGTCGCATATGCTTAGCATTAATCCGCTGCAGTTCGTCGTCTTTGCAATTTCATAAAACAGAAAAGAGGGACCACTCGATGCCAAATAGATGGGGTACAGATATCCATGGATCGATACAAATCATTCAAAAGAAAGATCAAAACGTTCATGATAAGCCGATCAACGCTTCTACAGAGGAGTTTTTTTCTTTTCATAAAAAGAGCTGTGAACCTACAGGGCACACTGTCCACGTATTGCTCGTGATTCTCATGCTCGTCATGGTACCGGTATCGAAGGCGTATGCGGACACCACAGCGCCGTTACAGGGGGATAGCGGTCATCAGACTATCCGCGACGGCGGACTTGTTACCGATGGCCGGCCTCCAGCTGCGGGGTATGCTGAACGAATACCGAATCTTTCCATCGGTGCAGGCCCCGGAATGGCCTTGCTCGAAGACCCTGATGTCGTGGACCCAATTCCAGCGCATCGGTTTTCGTTCGCTCCTGTCGTGGGCATAAAGATAGGCTACGATATAACACGGTATTTCGGTGTTGAACTTGGGTATGACCAATGCCTGGGGTTTGTCAGCCGTGGTGCATGGACGTACAGAGAACTGCCGTTCGGCAATTTAAAAATAAACATACCCTTTCACGAGCAGGCATTCTCTTTTATTCTCGGCGCCAGTAATGCTCGATGGTCCATGGGTCAGGGAGATTCATCGACCATAAGAAAAGTCCTGTATAGCTCAAGCGGCATAACGACCAACGACCTGTCTGCATATGGATTGGCCATAGATTTCGGCGTCGGATACGATACCTACGTATCATCACAGTGGTCGTGTGGAGCGGAATTGCTCTATCGTCATTTTGTTTCAGTCGTCTCCGGCTCTATCAATGGCGGAACACCGTATAGTTCACCACGCCCGTTAGACTTCAATAACATCGGCCTAAATCTGTACGCTGAATATCATTTTTACCTCGACATGAGGCCGTGAGACAGGCTCAAAAAAGGCCCTTCTATCACCCGTTGGAAGCATCACTGTCCTGCTGCAGTTCGCTCTCTGCGTAGACCGTGATCCTGTCTTTGCCTGCCTTTTTTGACGCTGCAAGTGCCGATTCCGCCGCCCTGATAAGCCCCTCCATGTTCAGGATCGAGTCATCCGGCAAGCAGGCGATGCCGATGGAAAATGTAACACCCCCGAGCTGATTGCAGACGACCGTCATGTCCTGCTTTCTCATCTCGTTCATGTACACTTCTGCTATAAGCTGTGCCTGCTGTTCGCCGGTCTCGGACAGCATGATCGCAAATTCCTGGCCGCCGTACCGGGCGCACATATCGATCGGGCGCAGTCCTGTTCTCAGAATCCCCGCCACTTCGTCCAGGACACGTTCACCGGCAAGCGGTCCGCACGTGCTGTTCACATACCTGAAATTATCCATATCGATAAGCATGAGTGCGAGCGAACGTCCGTACTCCTGTGCCCTCCTGAATTCCCGCTCGAACGCATGGACAAACGACTCCCTCTTGATGATACCGGTGAGCGGGTCCAGACGCGATGCCACCTCCAGCTTCTCGTTCGCAGCAGCAAGCTCGTCCTGTAACATCTTGATCCTGCGCTGCGTATTGCCGGACAGTGCCTCGAGCTTCTCGTTTGCAACGATCAGCTCGTCCTGCAGCAGCTTCATTCTGAGGTGCGTCTTCACCCTCGCCACAAGCTCCGGCGGGTTGAACGGCTTGATGACGTAGTCATGGGCGCCCTGTGCGAGGGCATGGATCTTGTCGTTCAGGTTGTCCATGCTCGTCAGCATCAGCACCGGTATCTTGTCGAATTCCCGGCGTGACTGCTTGAGCTTAAGAAACTTGAGCCCATCGAAGCCCGGCATCACCATATCGCAGATCACAATGTCCGGCATATTGGTGAACATCATCTTGAACCCCTCCATGCCGTCGTGCGATTCGTAAAACGTTTGGAACAGGGCAGTGCCTTCGAGAACCGTGCGAATCTCCTGCCGTATCTGCTGGGAATCGTCAATAATCAATATACTCTGTGGCATAATAACTTGGATCTCTATACCAAATTCAAAATAATTTCAACGGGTAACCGTAGCGGACCTGGAAAAATCTGTTTGCATTCATCCCGTTGTATGATAGCCTCTCCCCAGGAGAGACAGGTGTCTTCATGTTCCCTCTTCCTTCTCCCCCTGGGCCGGGGAGACAGCGTGGGAGTGGACATCAGAGAACGTAGATTGTGACACGGTCTCAGAAGGGGGGAACAATGAAAAAGTTAAACCATGCCGTATCTGTTGCAGGTACTTTGGGGATCCTCCTGGCTGGAGCGGTACTCGCACTCCTGCCGGGCTGCGGTTCCACGACAAAAACAACGACCGTGTATTCGAGTTATATCGACACTCTGAATCAGATGGGCATCGACAAATATATCGGCCTCGAGCCGACCGGTGAAACAACACAGACCTTGGGCGGCGCTCCCTGGGAGGTCTATTACTACGATCCTTCCTCGCCTGCGCGGTGCCTGCACGGCGCACAATATATAGTCTCCCTTCACCGGGGTGATCCCGACAAGGTGATGCTGTATCTCGAAGGCGGCGGTGCGTGCTGGGACTACGCCACCTGCAACTCGGGCATGGCAAAAGAAACAGCCAACCCTGCTCAGATCGGGGGACTGCTGGATACCGCAAATGCCGCAAACCCCTTTTCTGATTACAGTATCGTCTATGCCTCGTACTGCGACGGCAGTGTATGGTCGGGCGACAACGACGTGGTGTTTACGGACACGACGACCGGTGCTACGCAAACAACGTACTTCCACGGCCTTGCAAACCTGTCCGCCGCCATTACCCTGATGAAACAAAACTTTGTCAACCCTCACTACCTCGTCGTTGCAGGCAGCAGTGCCGGCGGCTATGGAACATTTATGGGCTATTTCGTGACCCGCACCCAGTACCCGTTCACGGCCCTGCACGTGATCAACGATTCGGGCGTGGGCTTATTCAATCCGACGCAGACGACCCTGTTCCAGCATATCCTGACAACCTGGAACATAGAGAAAATCATCCCGCCGGACTGTCCGCAGTGCAACCAGCAGATGTCCTACCTTGCGGACTGGGCGCTGAACCATGATGCCGAAGTAAATTTCGGCTTTTTCTCCTATTACAACGACGTGGTCATAGGCTCGATCTTTCTTCAGATGAACACCAATGATTTCAAAAATCTGCTTCTGAACGTGACCGGCGAGATCCACCAGGACCACCCCAACCGTTTTCAGCGCTATTTCGTCAACGGCAGTATGCACACCGTGCTTGAACTGCCGACCTATTATACCATGCAGGTCAGCGGCACAACCCTGAAACAATGGACAGCGGACGAGGTGACGGACACGACGGACTGGAAGGACACCCTGCAGTAACCCCGTTAGAAATCCTGGAAAAGGCCGTATGGCACAGCGTGCTGTGTTTGCGTAAATTATCTTTTACGGAACACAGGAATCGAAAGGATTTCTAATACGGGATAAACCCCGTTAGAAAATCTATCGATACCGTTACAGGTATGCTGATTATTACGGTA
>JAJYYW010000162.1 GCA_021800575.1 bacterium | reverse complement strand
ACACGGCGACAGGCTCGTGTACACATGGAAGCTCACGAACATTCCCCAGATCATACCGGAGCAGAACATGCCTCCCATGGGTGATGTGGCCAACCGCGTTGCCGTGAGTACGGTGCCGTCTTGGGATGCGCTTGCACAATGGTACTGGGGGCTTGCGGGGACCCAGTATGCAACCGACAAGAGCATAAACAAAACGATCGAGGACCTGATCAAAGGGCGTACCACCAGGGATGAAAAGATCCGTGCCATCTTCAATTATGTCGCCCTGAATATCCGGTACGTGGGTATCGAGTTCGGCATCGAAGGGTACAAACCCCACAAAGCCATTGACATCTTCAAGAACAAGTACGGTGACTGCAAGGACCACGCGACGCTGCTCATAGCGATGCTCAAACACATCGGCGTAACAGCGTACCCGGTGCTTGTTGACACCGCGGGCATAGCGAAAATGGATCCCACACTTCCCTCGCCGGGACAGTTTGATCACGAGATCGTTGCAATTCCCGGGGACCACGGGTTCTGGTTCCTCGATTCCACGTCCGACGTGACGGGCTACAAGGACCTCCCGCCCATGGACCAGGGCAGGGACGTCGTTGTCATCCAGCCGGACAAGGCGATCATCGTTAAAACGCCGGTATTCAAGGCGGACGTGAACAGTATTGTTGACACGAGGTCCGTGGACCTCAGGAGTGACGGTTCCCTTGCCATTTCCATGGACATTACCTTCAACGGCGTGTACAGCATGTACGAGAAGGCAATGCTGCGGGGGATGAAACCCGTCCAGAGGAAATCCTATATCGAGGGTACCGCCAATGCCGTGTGCCCCGGGGCAGCGGTCAGTACGTACAGCATCTCCGACATCTACAGCCTGAATATACCCGTCGGCATCAACATCCGGTTTACGTGCCAGGACTACGTGATCAAGGCGGGCGACCTGCTGATAGTCCAGGTGCCCCTCATGTCCATGGAAAACCTATCCCAGATCGTTGCACGGGATACGAGGACCTATCCGCTCGTCATTGGTTATAACTTCGAAAAGAAAAACGTCGTTACCTTCAACATACCCGAGGGATACAAGATCCGGTACATGCCCGGGAACACAACCTCCGCGAACACGTTCGGCAGTTTCAGCGTTGTCTATAAGAGGCTCGAACGGCACCTGAGCTATACCGGTACCATGCTATCGGACGCGTACACCGTACAGCCGCAGGAATATGCGTTGATAAAACAGCTTTTCAACAGCGCTGTCATCACCGGGAAAAAACAGGTTGTCGTCTTCGAGAAGCTGCGATTCACCCGGCACGCTATACATCACAGAAGAAGGAAATAGAATGATGTTACGGGCGAGGCCAGGCCTCGCCCTTTTTGTGCGGTCATGAACGAGACACTCTTAGAAGCCTTTTCCCTGATCATCATCGGGATGCTGGCACGGGTGTCCGGTCTTGTGCAGGAGAAGGACAACCGCATCCTCTCCAGGTTCGTGTTCAATGTCACGCTCCCGTTCCTCGTATTTCTCTCCCTGTTCCGTCAGCATCCGACCCTCGTATACCTCAAGATCAGCATGCTGGTGTGGATACTGCTCGGTGCATTGACCGCCCTGACCTATTACGCAGGCCGCTTTTTGATCACGGACAAAAAAAAGCTCGGTGTATTTATCCTGACCGCGGTGGGCGGCAATACGGCATTCCTCGGCTACGCGGTCATCCACGGACTGACGGGCGATGCGGGGATGCCTTTCGCGGTTGTGTATGATCAGTTCGGGAACGGGTTGTTTATTTACACGGTTCTGCTCATCATGATCGCACATCTTTCGCAGCACCCCCTTTCCCCCAAAACCGTTGTTGCGAGCCTGCTGACGCCGCCGTTCATCGCGCTGATCATCGGTCTCGTCTTTCCTCTTTCCCTGCAGCTTCCCGGATACGTGCTGGCGTCCCTGAACCTGGTCGGGAACATCACGACGCCGCTGATGATGCTCATCGTCGGCATGAACCTGGCGAAACCCGTGCACCTGCACGCGCTGCCCCTGCTCGGGGCCTCTGCCCTGATCAAGCTGATGATTCTGCCTGCAGCGATGTACGGCCTTACCCTGCTCATCAGTATGCCCCCGTTCCCGAAAGCCATCACGATCCTGCAGTCTGCCATGCCCTCTATGATGACGAGCGTCATATTTGCGCAGGTCTATGATCTGGATGAGTCGCTTGCCGCACAGATCGTGTTCGGCACAACTATCGTCAGTTTTTTCAGCCTTCCCCTGATCTGGTCCTTCCTGCACTAACCCGGGCAGGGGCGAGGCAGCCCCGCTTTATGCTGATCCCGTTTTCACGGGAATGTCCTGGTGTAGGCATTTTCAATGCCGCCGCCGTTGACGTGAGTAATTCAATCCCCGGAAAAGGGTATTCAGGGGCACTTCATCCTTGACACAAGCGGCAACACGGGCGATCATGAGGTAGACTATTTTTCGAAGGAGACTCTATGAACGATCAAGAATTGCTGAAACCCCTGATAGAGCCCAACACGACGAAGCTCGTGCTTGTCGTGCTGGACGGTGTTGGCGGACTGCCGGTCAACGGCGCAAGCGAGCTGGAAAAGGCGGATGCACCAAACCTGTCCCTGCTTGCCAACGGTTCTGCCTGCGGCCTGCAGGTCCCGGTCGCCTATGGGATAACCCCGGGCAGCGGTCCCGGACATCTCGGTATATTCGGTTATAACCCCCTGCAGTACGAGATCGGCAGGGGTGTACTCGAGGCATTGGGCCTGGGCATACACCTGACGGACAACGATATAGCGATACGGTGCAATTATGCGACGGCCGTGCACGAGGGCGCGAAGACCGTTATCAAGGACAGGCGGGCGGGCAGGATTCCGACAGACCACAGCAAAAAGATCACGCAGATGCTCCAGGAGCATATCAAACAGATTGATGATGCGCAGATCATACTCCTGCCTGGCATGGAACACCGGTTTGCGCTGGTCCTGCGGTTCAACCATCCGCTGGAACAGGGTGCGGACAAGATCGAGGATACGGACCCCCAGAAAGAGGGTCTTGAGCCGATCGTTCCAAAGCCGGAAGGAAGGCAGGCTCAGCATGTTGCAGAGGTAGCGCTCCAGTTCGTGGCGCAGGCCGCCGCACTGCTCAACCAGGAAGAAAAGGCGAACTATGTCCTGCTGCGCGGGTTTTCTGCCGTGCCCAGGATACCGAAGTTCAGCGACGTCTATGGCGTGCGGGCCCTGGCGATCGCAACGTATCCCATGTACCTCGGTGTGGCAAAGCTGCTCGGCATGGATACGATCAAGCCCGAGGGAGGTATCGCGCAGGAGATCGAAACCCTGAAAAATAATTATAACAACTATGATTTCTTTTACCTGCACGTCAAAAAAACGGATTCGAACGGAGAAGACGGGAACTTCGACGGCAAGTGCAAGGTCATCGAGGAATTCGACGCAAACCTGCCCGGTATTCTATCCCTGAACCCCGATGTTCTGGTCGTGACGGGTGACCATTCGACGCCTGCGCTCATCAAGGGACATAGCTGGCATCCGGTGCCCGTGCTGCTCAAGAGCAAGTATGTCTTCGGCAGGACGTCCGCATCGTTTACGGAACGGGAGTGCCTCAAGGGTGAACTCGGCATCTGCCACTCCACGGATATCCTGCCGCTGATGCTCGCGAACGGCATGAGGCTCAAGAAGTTCGGAGCGTGACCGTGCGGGGGCGCGCCCCTGCTGACACAATAATTATTTCCTGCGCCAAAACGGGCTTAGTGTGTCGCGGTGCGTTCTATGGCAAGTGCGCCGAGGCGTGCAATGGTCTCCATGACCGCGAGGTTTTCAGGGAGGATCACCTGTTCGGGTGGATTGAACAGAAAGCCGATCACCCCGACGAGCGTGTCTTCGACGAGCATCGGCAGGTATGTTGCCTTTTCCTGCGGCAGGGTGTTTGTCCCGTGACCCGCAGGTTGCTTGTTCAGGACCACCCACGACGCTACTGCGATGACCTTGTCGTTGACATCAAAGCCTGGTGTTTTTGTTTTTACGGTCAGCCGGTCTGCTCCCGGGAAAAAAACAGCAAGGTTGCAGGGGAATATTTGGGTGCTATGACGCACGAGGATCGCAAGGACCTGTTCTACATTGACCGCGGTAACCAGGTCCCTGCTCAAGGTGTAGAACGCGATGTTCCGCGCCTCGCTCTGTTTGAGCAGGTCAACCTTGGTATGGAGCTTGTAGGCAAGATTGCTGATGATAACGGCGATGGACAGCGACACGATGTACGAAATGAAGTATCCGGTGTCCGATACCGCGAAGCTGTAGAACGGGGGGACAAAGAAATAATCGAAGATCAGAATGCTGGTCAGGGCAGAAACGATGGACGGTCCCCTGCCGATAAACAGGGCGTTGAGTATGACCGGCAGTAAAAGTACAAACAGCAGGTTGATCTGGCTGAGGTTGTGCCTGAGGATGAACGCCGCGACCGATGCAGCGGCGACGGTCAGGATACCTCCTGCATATTTTTTCCAACCCGACGTGAGGACCGGTTTCCGTAACTTAAGACGGCGTTCCTTGTTGTCCATACCGGCGTCGATCAGGTACAGATCGATGTTCGGCGTACTGGTCATAATCTTTTGCGGTATCGTGGGGAACAAACCGAAACGCCGGCTTTT
>JAJYYW010000161.1 GCA_021800575.1 bacterium | reverse complement strand
AGACCGCCTCGAGGCCTTTACCCGGAAAGGCGAGGACTCCGGCACTATCAAGTCCGGATTTTCCCCGTCCGCTCTGTTTCCTGGTACCTCGCTGGCGAAGCGTAACGAGGCCGCGTGGAAGGCATTCTGGACACCGGCGCGTACCGCCACCCTGCACCGCGCGATCGCCGGTGCAGCGCAGCAGACAGGGTTTGCGCGCGACGCGTTTGCACCGTTCTTCAAGAGCATCGAATCTCCCGGAACACCCGATACGGTACTGCCCGAACGGTTGTACGGACTGATCGGCATCTCGAAAAGCTGGAAGACCAACACCTGGATGATGATGAGTGCGGTTCACCCGGGACCGAAGTACAACCCCGCTGTCTTTTATAAGGAGATTTCCACGGACGCTATCGGGAAAATGCTCGATGCACACTGGTTTACCCAACGGCTGTCCAACCTGCTGTTCGATATGTTTGTGAAGATGGGCATCCTGTGCGGAGTCGGGCTTGTCGTTGTGCTGATATTCTATTTTATGGATCTTGTTCTGGTGGTGCTTGCCTTGCTGCCGGTTGCGTTTGCCCTGGTCTGCACGTTCGCGACCTATCATCTGCTCAACATGCCCCTCGACATTCCCAGTCTCCTGCTCGTGGTCGTTGTCTTCGGCATGGGGAGCGATTATTCCATTTACTTTATCGGGTCCTACCAGCGCTATTTTGACGAACATGATCCTGCCATGCGTCCTATACGCGCCGCCGTATTTCTCAACGCATTGTCGACCATAACCGGTCTCGGGGTACTCGCCCTGTCAGGACATACCATGCTGCGCAGTGCAGGATTGAGCATGGTGCTCGGGCTGGGCTATGCCCTCATCGGCACGGTCACGCTGCTACCGCCCCTGTTACGGCTGCTCTACCCTGAGCCGGGAAGGCGTGCGGGCATTCCATCACGCACGCGCAGACACGGGACAGGGGTGCTCGCATCCTACCACTACATGGAAACCTACGTGCGGATGTTTGCTCGGTTCAAGGTGATGTTCGATCCCATGTTCCCGGAGCTTGCAGAATTCATCGGCCCGCAGGACAAGGTGCTCGATATCGGGTGTGGGTACGGTGTCCCTGCGGCATGGCTCATGCAGCGCTATCCCGGCGTATCGTTGTTCGGCGTTGAACCGAACCAGGACCGGGTCAGGGTTGCACGCAGGGCATGGGGATCGCGCGGGGTCGTCATACAGGGTACGGCACCCGGTTTTGACCTGCCCAACGGGTTCTTTGATACCGTTCTTATGCTGGACATGGTCCATTACCTTTCGGACAAAGAGCTCCTGCAGACCCTCGCATCCGCTTCCTCTGCCCTTCGCCCGGGAGGGACCATCGTCATTAGGGCGACGGTACCGACGCCGAAGCTCGTGCCCTGGGAGCGGTGGCTTGAACAAGGCAGGCTTTTCCTCAAACGGCAGCCGTTTTTTTTCAGGTCAAGGGAGCGCATAAGCGCGATCGTGCAGCAGGCAGGACTCACTATGGTCCATGCCGGCGGCAGTGCGCCGGGCAGGGAAGAAACGTGGTTTGTGTGCACCAAAAAATGATTTATTATGAAAGGAGATAAGAGCATGTTCTTTCTCTGTCATTCCCGCGGAAGCGGGAATCCAGATATAAAATCCTGCATGATAGTAAGAGCAGACTTTACAAGAGCCGAAATTTATTTCATCTCCGGGATTCCGCATCATGTGCGGAATGACAACATACAACACCTCAGGGAAAGACATCTCCATTCCTGGTTCATTCCTGCGCCATGAAAGGTCTGTTTTACAGGTTTATTTCCCTGGTGTCCCGTTATACCGGCGTGTGGATCGTTTCTGTGTCTGCATGGTTTATCGTTGCTGCATATTTTATCTTCCTGCCCGGCAGGACGCGTTCGAGCGTGCGGTTTTACAGGGCTGTGTTTCCCGAACGGGGCGGTTGGTTCCACGTACTGTGCGCATGGCGGCAGTACCACCATTTTTCGACGGTATTCGTCGACCGGCTGCGGTTCGAAAAAAAGAATGGTCTCCGGTGGATAGGGCAGGGCCTTGAATACCTTTCTTCTACAGCAAAGCACGGCAAATACGGCATATTGCTCACCTCGCATGTCGGAAACTGGGAAGCGGCAGCGCGCGGGCTCCAGTCCCTGGATCTGAAGATCCTCCTGTACATGGGGTCGAAGCAGTACGAGCAGATCGAGGCGCAGATCAAGCACGGGCTCGCGGACCACGGGATCTCGATCGTCGCGGTCTCCAAGGATTCGTCAGCCCGGTTCGAAGTACTCGAAGGCCTGAATTTTCTGAGGAACAAAGGGTTTGTCGCTATGGCCGGGGACCTGCTGTGGAACAGCGGGCAACAGTCCATTACCGTAACGTTATTCGGCCACGATGTGCGCGTGCCGAAGGCACCATACGTGTTTGCCCTTGTCACGGGCGTGCCCATCTTCGTGTTCTTTGTCCTGCGGACGGGAAAGGCGCAGTACACTATGATCGCCCATCCGCCCCTGTATGTAACGGCAACATCAAGGGACCATCGGGAGGAGGCCATGCGCAGCGCCGCACAGCGATACGCGCAGCTGCTGGAACAGACGGTACGCCTGCATCCCGAACACTGGTACCACTTTACACCCCTGTGGAATGATGATAAAAAATGACAATGAAGGTGCTGCTCATCGCAACAAACAGGCTTATCACGCCGTACCCGGTGTATCCCATCGGTATCGATTATGTCATCGGGGCGCTCACCCCGGGGCATACCGTCGATGTGATCGACCTCTGCGCTGAGGGCGGCGATCCGCGGGTCATAGCGGACCGCATCAGGACGTTCGGCCCAGACATCGTGGGATTGTCCCTGCGCAATGTGGATACATCCGACTCGATCAATGCACAGGCCTTCCTCGACCAATACAAGGACATCATCGCCATGATTAAGCAGGCGACCGATGCACCGATCGTGCTTGGCGGGAGTGCATTCAGCATATTTCCGGAGCAGTTCATGCGGGCGCTGGACGCAGACTACGGTATTGTCGGGGATGGTGAGCGGCTTGCCGTTCTTCTCGATGCCCTTGAACACAACGGGGACGTCTCTGCACTGCAGGGTGTCCTGGTAAAAGGGATCAACAAAAAACCAGAGGCAATTCTGTGGACAGGTCCGATCAAGCGTTCATTCGATAAGGACAGGCTGTACGCAGGGTATTATCTGAAGAACGGCGCCATTCTCAATCTCCAGACCAAGCGGGGCTGTCCGTTCCAGTGTGTGTACTGCACATACCCACTGATCGACGGCGCGAACATGCGGTGCTTTGACCCAGCATCCCTGGGACGCATGGCGCGCGAGCTCCAGGACGCGGGTGCGAAGTTCATCTACATCACGGATTCCTCGTTCAACGCGGACGTCAATCACAGCCTTGCGGTTGCCGATGCGTTTGCGAAGAACCACGTGAGCATTCCCTGGGGCGGGTTTTTCACGCCCAGGCATGTACCGGAGGACTATTACCAGCGGCTGGCGGACCGCGGGCTGACGCACGTGGAGTTCGGGACCGATGCCCTGAGCGATACGACGCTTCAGACCTATCACAAACCGTTCAAGCTCAGGCAGGTGCTCGAAAACCACCGCATGGCGAACGATGCACGACTGTTCGTGGCGCACTACCTGATCATCGGAGGCCCGGGAGAGAACGAGGACACGCTGCGGGAAACGCTCGATAACGCTGACAAGCTGGACAAGACCGTGATCTTCTTCTTTTTCAGGATGCGGATCTACCCCGGCACCGAGCTCTACGACATCGCACGCGCAGAAGACAACCCTGCGTACAACGACGTATTCAGCCGGCAGGTGTTTTACCGGACCGATCCCCTGTGGAACGACACCATGGTGCGCACGGTCCGGGAGCGATCGAACGGGCGGATGAACTGGATCACAGGATCCGGCGGCGAGAATATGGAAACAGTCGTATCGCGCATGTACAGCAAGGGGTATACCGGACCGTTATGGGAAAAGCTGATCCGGTAGCCCGTCCGGCGGCGCGTTCCGGCGCGACCGTTTTCCCGATTTCTCCTGCTGTGCTTGCGGGCATCGGCGCACTTCAGACAGCGATCGTCCTTGTTTTCCTATCGCCGTATACGGCACTTGTTCCGCTCGCGGCATTTATTGTCCTCTGCATGGTCGCACCGTTTAAACCAGGCATGCGGTTTTTCATGCCGGTGATTACGCACGGGGTGAAGGGGAAAAACAGGGTTGCGCTGACCTTCGACGACGGGCCGTCGCCGGAAACGACACCGCACCTGCTCGAGCTGCTGAAAAAACACAACGTCCCTGTAACGCACTTCGTGATCGGTGCAAAGGCACAGGCACATCCGGCGCTCATCCGGGACATGCTCGCACAAGGGCATACCATCGCCAACCACACCATGAACCACGATGTTGTTGTCATGCTGAAGTCTTCGAAGAGGCTCGGTCAGGAGATCGAACAATGCCAGGACGTGCTCGCAGAGCATGGCGTCCGTCCACTGATGTTCCGTCTGCCGGTCGGCATTGTGAACCCGCGGCTCTGGAGAGAGCTCCTTGTCCGGGGCATGCACTGCATGATCTTTAGTCTGCGGGCAGGTGATATGGGAAACAGGAGAGTTTCGGGTATTGCCCGCAGGATCCTCGGCAGGGTGAAGGACG
>JAJYYW010000160.1 GCA_021800575.1 bacterium | reverse complement strand
CCCTTTTCGATGATGCTCTCATGCTCATAGCTGTAGTTTGAAACGACCGGCCTCGTTTCGGCGATGTCGTTCGGTCCCACAACGAACACGTACTGCCCTGTCTGTGATACCTGAATCGCCTGCGAAGGAACAACGACGGCATCCGGTACATTTGTCAGGGTCAGGGTAACATTGACATACTGACCGGGCCAGAGCATATCATCCGCGTTTTGAAATAAAGCCTTGAGCATAATGGTTCCCGTGGATGTATCGATTGCATTGTTGATAAATGTGAGATTTCCGTTCTCAACCCGGGGGTTGTTGCCGCTGTCTTGAAAATGCGCTTCAACCCTCAACGTGCCCTTCCGCCGGTACGTCCGTATGTCGTCGAGGTACTGCTGGGGAACCGAGAACTGGACATAGATTGGCTGGATTTCCTGGATATTGACCAGCGTCGTGCTGCCCGGCTGGTTGACGCTCACGATATTACCGGGTTTTACGAGGAGGCTCCCGGTCCTGCCTGATACCGGCGCATCGATGTAACAATAGCTCAACTGTAGTTTTGCGTTATCAACCTGTGCCTTATCGGCCTCGACCGTGGCACTCAGGGCCTGTGCCTGTGTCCTGACCTGGTCGTACTGGTCTTTTGTCACGTACTCTTTGGTGACCAGCTTCGCGTAGCGTTTCAGGTTGTGCAGGTCGTACTGTAACTGTGCCCGGTCACG
Source organism: bacterium (assembly GCA_021800575.1). GTDB lineage: Bacteria > JAMCPX01 > JAMCPX01 > JAMCPX01 > JAMCPX01 > JAJYLM01. Next base: position 3,996 of record JAJYYW010000160.1, on the reverse strand, counting down.
CAGGAGGTTTGCCTGGGCCTGCTCAAGGGCGATCTGAAACGGACGCGGGTCGATCAACAGCAGGGGCTGGCCTTTCCGTACGTTTTGTCCTTCCTTGAAATACGCCTTCATCATCTGTCCGCCGACGCGGGCATCGACATCGACGGATGAGATTGCCTGCACGTTGCCGATCGTGCTGATCTGGATGGGCATTTGTTTTTTTACCGCAGAGACCGCAGTCACCGGTACTGCCTGCTGAAACCCTTTCGTTTTTTTACCGCCGGAGCAGGCAGTCAGTGATACAAGAACCAGCAGTGCTGCTATGAAAACGGGTATTTTTATCTTTTGTTTTCTCATACGGTATATACCTTTCTCCTTCGATTTAATGATGGTCCGTTACCGGCGTGCCGTTTAAAAAACCGGGTGTCAAAACGCCGGTATCGTGCGCGAGCTGTGCCATCGACTCAAACCACGTTGTCTTTGCCTGAATCTCCTGCGCCCTCGCAAGGGCGAGTGTATTCTGTGCGTTCAGGAGGCTGATAATATCACCCAGCCCCTGTTTGTACATCCCCAGCGCTACCTCCGCAGACTGCCGGGCGCTGGTGAGAAAATCCTCGCTGGTCTGAAGGGATTGTTGGGCCGTCTTCAATGAATAATAGCTGTTCCATACCTGGAGAATTACCTGCTGGTGTTCATTGACCAACTGCTGTGTCGCAGCCTTTGCCTGCTGCTTCGCCGTGTACACACTATACGCGGTTGAAAAGCCGTTGAACAGGGGAAACTCAAGCAGGACCTCACCGGAATACTGATCGAAGTATGGGTTTCCCGGAGGGCTGTACATATACGTGCGGCTGGCCGTTCCGTTCAGGGCAAGGCTCGGCAATCCCGAGGAAAGCACAGAATGAACGTGTTCCTGTGCCTCGATAACCTGTGCTCTCGCCGCTGCAAGATCCGGTCTGTGCTTTTCCGCCGTTTGAATGAGGTCCTTTATGGAGTCCTCAATCTCTTTATCCGGAACCTGCGCCGGGAGTGTGCCGATCGATAGATGGATATTTGCCGGAAGTCCCATGGCTGTTGCAAGTGCACCGTACATGATCTGGATTTGTCCCTGCACGTTTTCAAGTGCAAGCTGCGCCTGGGAATACGCTGCCTTTGCCTGCAGCACATCAGCGATGGTTGCAAGCCCTGCCGCGTTGCGCTCCTGTGCTGCCAACAGATTGACCTTTGCATTTTCGAGGTTTTTCTGCTCTGCCGTGAGCAGCGCCTTCTCACCAAGATATTGATAATATGCCTGCTCGACCTGGAGTATAACGCCCTGGATGGAAGAATTCTGGCTTAAATTGGCAGCAAGGAGTGCGTAACGCGCTTGCTTTTCCTGTGCGTACCTGCCTCCGAAGTTAAACAACAGATAGTTTACGCTCGCCGAAAAGCCATAGGTTGTGAGCAAAAAAGAGAGCTGGGAACCGATGAGACTCTGTTTGTAACGGTTAAAATCGGCGCTTGCCGTCACGGTCGGGTAATACAAGGCTCTGCTCACACCGAGTGTACCGGCCGCCGCACGTGCCTGCAGCCATGCCATCCGGGTCTGCGGACTGTTCTGTAGTGCTATATTGATAATCTCCTCGATACTCAGATTGTTGGCATTTTTAAAGTGTTCCAGGCCAGCCGGTGCTGTTTCGGTTTCAGACGCCATCGGTTTCATGATCGCCGCAGGCGCTGTATAAGGAACAGCGGGGCCTTCGGATGTATTTGAACGTATGCCCGGCATGGTTGAACAGCCTGTGAAAACAAGGGCAACTATACCTATGAAAACCGCATAAAAAATACGCATCCACCTCCCGCGCAACAATCGAGTCGGTTTATTCTTCCATTCCTGCATGATAAAGTCGTATCTCCTTAATGATATATAAACGATGCCAGCGTCATTATGTTCCGTGATTGCATAACATAGTGATGATCAGGGTGAAGTCAATGATACGGTTGTCACCGGAAGAACCGGGCTAAAAAAACGGGCGGCATGAACCGCATGCCGCCCGTTTGAGCTGTTGCTACCCGCAATGAGGGCTATTTCACAACACTGAGCACAACCCTTCTATTGCGTGCCTCCGTAGCCTTCGTATGCCCGAATTGCTTGGTTGCACCCATGGGTTTTATCATGAGACGGCTCGAGGGAACGCCATAGCGTTCGAGCGCCATCTTCACCCACAGGGTCCTGTAATAGGACAATTCCTTGTTGTATGCTTCCTGACCGTACGCATCGGTGTACCCCTGGATGAGCAGTTTGATATGGGTGTGTTCGTTCAGGTAATCGGCAACATGTTGCAAGCCATTTTCTGCATGTTTCGATAACACGGCTTCGTTGCTCTTAAAAACAAGCGGAACGGGCGGAACAAGCGTGCCGCGGACAATCCTGATGCTGCGTATCGACGGAGTGACCGGTACAGCAGGCACTACCATTGCAATCTTTTGTTGTCGTGGATGCCGTCCTTCCCGCACAGCCGGCAAAACGACAGCCGGTACAGGGGCAGGCGTCACAGCAGGCGCTTCGGGTGCGGGTGCCGGAGTAATAGCGGGTTGCATATTCTCCATGGACACACTTTGTCCGGTTGCTGACGGGGTTGTGGGAGCTGTCCCTGTTTCAACAGGGATTGCTGGAACAGAAACCTCCGTAGGACTCTGCTCCATGGCGGTCGGTGCCAATGCTTCCGGCGCCGCCGAAGGCGTTGTTTCACCCGCGCCGGCAAGAGGAACTTCTGCAGGCGCAGTCGTCGGGCTCTCTTCAAGCCCCAGAGGTGTCAGTGCCCCGGGTGACACGGACTGTGCTGTTTCACCCATACCCGCAAGAGGTGCTACCTCGGGGGACGTGGTCGGACTCTGTTCCATGCCCAGAGGTACCAATGCACCGGGAGCAGCGGACGGCGTTGTTGCGCCCATACCCGAAAGGGGTGCTGCAACAAGGGGTACAGCTTCAGGAGAGGTGGTAGGACTCTGTTCCATGCCCAGGGGCGCCAGTGCCTCGGGTGCAACGGACGGGACGGTTTCGCCGATGCCCGGCAGAGGAGCTTCCTCGAGAGACGTGGTCGGACTCTGCTCCATGCCCAGGGGTGCAGCGGACGGGGTCAATTCCATCCCTGTTTGCAGGGATGATGTACCGGTTCCCTCTAAAGACGGTACCGCAGCAGGTTGTTCTGCAGTCTTGGACACGCTGACAACGATATCATTGCCATCGGCACTGGTCGTATACGAAAGCGGTTTTTCAAGATCAATAATGATTCTGGATGAATACCCGGTACTCGCCCCGAGCTGTTCCACGGAGATCTTGCCGACAAACCCGTTATCAACCCTGATACCGCCCGAAACAGCCGAAGAGTCCGTCGAAGCGAGATCGATGGTAATTGAGGGCGGCGTCTTCGTTTTAAAGGCTGCATACTGCGGCAGGTTGTTGGTTTTCAAGGTGAGTATCGTCGCACTGTCCGTATCTTTTACCGTAATGTCCAAAAGTCTGGAATTCAGTCCCGTGGGAGCAACGATACCCCCGGCACACGACCCCAGCATGACAACGCCAAGTAATAGTCCAAAGGTCCTCATATTATTTTTACCCATCAGTGCCTCCTTCATTGATTCCTTATAACATAAAGTATACTGTAGTTCAATGTAGTATAATTATCATATACTTTATAGTACTTTTTTATTACCTACCATAGTATACAATAATAAGCAATGCAATTATTGCGGCACCGGACCGGTTGCCGTGACCTGCCCTGCATGCGCACAACCGGACGCTGTGCCGGCGGCCCGGCCTCAATTGATAAGTTGACAATCAATGCTTAATCTTAGGTACATTATTGACGGGAAGGAGAACTCCATGGGATTGAAAAAGATTAAGGACAACGTTTTTTGGGCAGGAGCAGTGGACTGGGACCGGCGTTTGTTTGACTCCCTTATCCCGATACCGGACGGTACCAGCTATAACGCATACCTTGTTACCGATATCGACTTTTTTACCGGAGCTTATCT
>JAJYYW010000159.1 GCA_021800575.1 bacterium | reverse complement strand
GATGTTGTCGCGGATCAAGGGCATTAAAGACCTCTATATAGAACAGACAGCGAGTTCTCCCGGTATATCCATCGAGCTCGACCGGGCAAAGCTCGGCATCTACGGCATCACGCCCCGGCAGGCAGGCAGTGATGTCCAGACCGCTCTCGCGGGCCGTGTTGCAACGGTCATCAGACAGGGGATACGTCAATACGAGGTGTTCGTGCGTGCGCAGCCGGCATTCAGGGACAGCATCAAGAGCGTTTCCGGTCTCCTGATCGATGCGGCAAACGGCAGGAAGATACCGCTCTCCTCTGTTGCAACGGTGAAGTATGAGCCGGCGCCGTATATCGTGAGGAGAGAAAACATGGAGGGGGTGCTTGAGCTATCCTGCAACATAGCGGGCAGGTCGACCGGCGCGGTGGTCGCCGATATCAAAAACGCCATACACTCGCTGAGCCTGCCGCCCGGATATTCCGTTGAGCTCGGAGGAGAATACAGGACACAGAGCGAGATGGTGAAGAGAATCGTCTTGATCATGGGCATCATTGCAGGCTTGATATTCGTCGTGCTCTCTGTGGCGTTTGACTCGTTTGCCGTCGCAGGCCTGGTGCTCTTATTTATCCCGTTTTCGCTCATCGGCGGCGTGCTTGCGCTGATCGTAACACACACGAGCCTGAATATCTCATCTATTATCGGCTTCCTCGCGCACTTCGGCCTGTCGGTCCAGAAGGCGATCCTGCTCGTGGAATACATCCTGTACAACAAGGCTTCGGGCATGAACGATTATGAGTCGGCACGGCACGCCGGGCTGACGAGGATGAGGCCCGTTCTGATGACGGCGTTGAGCGCCTCGGTCGCTGTCATTCCTCTTGCACTGGGTATCGGTACGGGCGCCGAGATAGACAAACCCATGGCGATCGTGCTGATCGGCGGTCTGATAACATCGACCCTGTTTACACTTATTGCATTGCCCGGCATTTACGTGGTAATAAACAAAAAAAGGGCAAAAACTGAAAAGCCGTTAGGCTGAGGGGGCAATCATTAAGAATACATTCTCAAAACCGGCAATCCTTGAAACCGTTATCCAGAAACGGGACATGCTCTCGACGTCGATGGCCCTGTTTTATCATAAGGTCAAACGGTTCATGGTGGTGCACTTCAGGGTAAAATATGTCCGCGAGGGAATCAATGCCCGCGAGGGTTCGTGCGATCAGTGCGGGCAGTGCTGCAAGATCATCGTCCGGTGTCCCTTCCTCCTGGAAAAAGACGGCCACACCTCGTGCCGGGTCTATAAATTCAGGCCGCTCCAGTGCAGGGCGTTTCCTCTGCACGATGACGACCTCAAGGACATTGACTACAAGTGTACGTTCAGGTTCAAAAACCCCGATGACGTCTGACCCTGCCGTATCCAATGCCGCACAGAAGATTGTTATCATAGCGGGTCCAACCGCGACCGGAAAAACACCATGCGCCATCGACCTGGCGCTGACATTCGATGGTGAGATCGTGAACTGCGACTCCCGGCAGGTGTACCGGTTTATGGATATCGGCACTGCAAAACCCGACGCTGTGCAGTTGAACACCGTGCCCCATGCCATGATAGACGTTGTCGACCCATCGGACCGTTTCAGCTCTGCGCAGTACATGTCCATGGCGGATGTCTGCATCAGCGGCATGACAGCACGGGGAAAGGTTCCTTTTGTGACCGGCGGTACCGGGTTTTATATCAAAGCATTATTGCACGGGCTTGCCCCCCTGCCGCCGCTGGACGAGAACGTGCGACAGACCATCCGGGCCCGCCAGAGGCTGGAGGGCAACGAGGTCCTGTATGAAGAGCTCAGGCGCATCGACCCCGAAGACGCGGCGCATGTCCGGAAGACCGACACGTACCGGCTCATACGGGCACTCGAGGTCTTTACATCGACCGGCAGGCCCCTGTACGGGTATACGGACAAGCACCGTTTTGCCGCTGAAAAGTACAACGCTCTCTATATCGTCCTTTATGATCCCGACAGGGCGCGCTACCATGCCGGTATCGATCAGCGGGTGGACGGTATGCTTGCACGCGGACTGGTCGATGAGACAACATGGCTGATCAGACAGGGCTACGGCCCGGACCTCCCGGCAATGAAGGCCGTCGGGTACCGGGAGATCATCGAGTATCTGGACCAAAGAACAGACCTCGAAACAGCGAAAGGACTTATCAAGCAGCACACGAAGGCGTACGCAAAAAGGCAGGTTACCTGGTTTAAAGGCATAAAAAATGCACTATGGATTGATATGCATGACAGGAAGGACAGATTGCAGGAGATTGTAAAGGGGTTTCTTTATGCCAAAAACGCCGACAGGCTTTATAAAACAGCTGAACAATAAGAAAAAACAGCTCACGGTTGTGTACGAGATAAGCAAACAGCTTGCCGCGGGCATAGACTTTGCCGGGTCCATACATTCAAGCCTCAAGCTGCTCGCAACATACCTCGATATCCAGCGGATCGCGTTGTTCGTGTTCGAACCGGACACCCGGGAATTTGCGATCCATTATTCGTACGGCTACAGCCACGAGGAGCGTGCGAAGGGCAGGTACAAGCTGGGGGAGGGTATAACCGGCAAGGTTGGAAAGAGCGGCGTACCCATCGTGCTTCCCACTGTGCAGGATGAGCCGATGTTCATGAATAAAACAGGTAAGGAGCTGAAAAACAACAACCTGTCGTATATCGCCGTACCGGTTAAAATCGAACGGAAGGTCGTTGCGGTGCTCAGCGTGCAGAAGCCGCTGACCGAGGAAAGTTCCTTTGAGGAGGACGTCAACCTGCTGTCCATGGTGGCGACCCTCATGGGACAGGCCATGAGCCTGAACCAGAGGATAGAAAAACAGCGTCAGGACCTGGAGCAGGAGAAGTCCGTCCTGATCAAGGAATTGAAATCAAAGTACCGTCCCGAGAACATCATCGGTATCAGCCCGGGCATCGAGGAGGTGTTCGAGATTATCGACCGGGTGAGCCCCACGAAGGCAACAGTGCTCCTGCGGGGCGAAAGCGGGACCGGCAAGGAACTGGTGGCGCGTGCCATACATTTTCACAGTCCCCGGGCAGGCAAGCCGTTCTTGAAAATGAACTGCGCCGCACTGCCGGACACCCTGCTCGAGAGCGAGCTGTTCGGTCATGAAAAGGGATCGTTCACCGGAGCATTCGAGACCAAGAAAGGCAGGTTCGAGCTTGCCCATGAAGGCACCATCTTTCTCGATGAGATCGGCGAGATCAGCCTGTCCACGCAGGCAAAGCTCCTGCGGGTCATCCAGGAGAAGCGGTTCGAGCGGCTGGGCGGCACGAAAACCATCGAAGCCGATGTGCGGATAATCGCGGCCACGAACAGTGACCTCGAGAAGGGCATCAGGAACAAGACCTTCAGGGAAGACCTGTACTACCGTCTCAATGTCGTCCCCATATTCATGCCCCCCCTGCGTGAGCGGAAAGAGGACATCCCCCTGCTGGTCGAGTATTTCCTGAACCGGTTCAACAAGGAGCACGGCAAGTCCCTCAAATTGTCCGGGCGTGCGATGGATTTCATGATTCATTACAACTGGCCGGGCAATGTACGGGAACTCGAGAACATGATCGAACGGACCGTGATCATGACGCAACATACTGTGATCGAGGTGAACGATATCCCTCTGCCGGTCATCAGCAGCGTGCAGGAGCAGGAGCACGCAGAGCATCCCCGGCAGGCGATATTCCAGCACTACCGGCTCGACAGTATGGTCGAGGATATGGAGAAGAGCAGGATCATCGATGCACTGAAAAAGACCAGCGGCGTCAAGGCAAAGGCGGCACGCATGCTTGGCATCACCCAGCGCCAGCTCGGCTACAAGATCATGAAATACAAGATCGGCATCGCCGTGGATGCCGGGATCAGGGATCCTGAAGCGTGATAGACGCTTGTAACAAATATGTAGTACTATAACAAATATGTTATCATGCAATGACAAAATTGTGCGGCACGAAGTTTGCGAAGATGGATCGATGGTCAGCCGGCGCTCCGGGCACAGGTAGTTATTGACACGGACACATGGCATGCTAATTGCATTAAATTACTTTACGTATCTTAAAAAGAGGAGGAACTATGACACCAAAGGATGTTTTAAAATTTATCGAGGAGAAGAAGATCCGCTACGTCGACCTGAAGTTTCTGGACTTCGTCGGTACGTGGCAGCACTTTACTTTACCGGTCCATGAACTGAAAGAGGACGTTTTCGAAGAGGGATTGGGGTTTGACGGCAGCAGTATCAGGGGATGGCAGCCGATCCACGCGAGTGACATGCTGGTTATACCGGACCCCGGAACAGCCATCGTGGATCCCTTTATGCAGGAACCTACCCTGAGTATGATCTGCAATATCCAGGACCCGATCACCAAGGAATATTACACACGGGATCCGAGGAACATTGCCAGAAAGGCGGAGAATTATTTAAAATCAACAGGCATTGGCGACATAGCTTATTTTGGCCCGGAGCTGGAGTTTTTTATATTCGATGACATTCGATACAGTCAGAGCGTTAATGAGGGATATTACTCTATAGACTCGGTGGAAGGACAATGGAACACCGGCAGGATAGAGAACCCGAACCTCGGGTACAAGCCCCGGTACAAAGAAGGCTATTTCCCCGTCTCTCCGACGGACTCCCAGACCGACCTCCGGAGCGAGATCGTGACGGCCATGGAA
>JAJYYW010000158.1 GCA_021800575.1 bacterium | reverse complement strand
TGATCTCCATGCTGCTCATTATGCCCATTATCCTGCTTTCCGGCGTCATGTCGCCCATCGAAAACATGCCGCTGGGTGTTCAGTATTTCACCCTGCTCATACCCCTGCGGTATTTTATCGTGATTGTACGATCCATTTTTATGAAGGGTTCAGGCATATCGATCCTCTGGCCCGATGCACTGGCGCTCGCAGCGTTCGGCATCGTCCTGTTCCTGCTCAGTGTCAGCAGGTTCAACAAGCGGATCGGCTGAGCCCGCTCCTGTTTGGCTTTCTAACCGATCTTCTGCCGGCCGTTGTTCTGTTGATAGAACTGCATCATATCCCGAATCGTTTGTTCGAGGGGAATTTCAGCCGACCAGCCGAGTTTTCTTAAGCGCCGGTTATCACCGGTAAAGAGCAGGGGGTCGACGGTGCGTTTCAAAGAATCAGTATGGATGATCTGGATCGTATGGCCAGTCAGATTCGAAAGATATCCTATTATTTCATCGACTGATCGCACCGTACCGGAGCACACATTGTAGACATCCCCGGCTTCTGCTTTTTGTACGATAATATTATATGCACGAACAATATCCCGAACATCGGTAAAATCCCTCTTCGTCGTTGTGACTCCAAGTTCTATCGACGTCTGCCTGAGGGCAAAAGCTTTGATCAATTTCGGCAGAATAAAAGACTCCGACTGGCGCGGCCCGGTATGATTGAACGAGCGTACGATAATAATAGAGAGGCCGGATGAAGCGTAGACAGAAGAGATCATTTCCCCTGCTGCCTTGCTTGCTCCGTAATGGTTGACGGGAACAAGTGGCTGTTCTTCTGTTATGGGTTGTTGTTGTTCAGGTACGACACCATAAACATTGGAAGTACTTACATAGAGTATCTTCGGATTGATTTTTGCCCTTTGGACAGCTTCATAAAGATTGAGTGTTCCGAGGGCGTGGATCAGATAATAATCGCTGCTCTTGTCGTGGGCAACATTTGCGATGCCTGCAAGATGGTAGATCTCGTCAGGCTGAACATCTTTTATGATGCTGTACATTTTATCTTTATCAGTTATATCCGCCTGAAAGGTGTCTGCATCATTGGAGTAATGATCAATACCGCACACATCATATCCACGTGAGAGCAAATGCTGCTTTAAGTATTTACCAACAAACCCGTTAATACCGGTAATAAGGGACTTCATTTTTTTAATGCAGCTATTCTTCTGAGATCGGCTTCGGTCATGATTTCAACGAGTTTCCGGAAGTTTGTTTTCGGCTTCCATCCGAGCACCTTTTTTGCCCTGGTATAGTCGCCCAGGAGTTCGTTCACCTCTGCAGGCCTGTAAAACCTTCTGGTGCTTTTGACAAGCACCTTGCGCGTTTTCCTGTCTCTGGCGATCTCCTGATAACCTTTGCCCTGCCATGTCAGGTCAAACCCTGCATATTTAAATGCATACGTCACAAAATCCCGGACACTGCTGTTCTCTCCCGTTGCGACGACATAATTATCGGGTTTGCTTTGCTGAAGCATAAGCCACATGGATTCGACATATTCCGGTGCGTACCCCCAGTCACGGGATGCATCGATGTTACCAAGCTCCAAAATATCGAGCATGCCGTATTTAATTCGTGCAGCCGCATCCGTGATCTTCCTCGTGACAAACTCGATGCCCCGCAGCGGTGATTCATGGTTAAACAGGATGCCCGAGCATCCGAAAATGTTGTAGGCCTCCCGGTAGTTAATCGTTATCCAGTGGGCATAGAGCTTTGCCGCTGCATACGGACTCCTCGGGTAAAAAGGAGTTTTCTCGTCCTGCGGTGATGCCTGTACCTTTCCGAACATCTCTGATGATGATGCCTGATAGAATTTAATCTTCGTATTCACTATCCTGATAGCTTCCAGGATTCTCGCAGCGCCGAGTGCGGTAACTTCGCCGGTCAGAATGGGTTCCTCGAACGAGACAGCGACAAAGCTCTGCGCAGCGAGGTTATAAATCTCATCCGGTTTTATTTTCTCGAGCACTCGTATAATGTTGCCGGTATCGTGCAGGTCCATCTCGACCAATTTGACGTTTTGAAGCTCACCCAGTTCCTGCAGCCTCCAGAAATTCGGCATACTGAGCCTCCGGTATGAGCCATAGACCCGGTAGCCTTTTCGCAGAAGCAGCTGGACGAGATAAGCCCCGTCCTGTCCTGTAATGCCGGTGATTAAAGCTGTTTTCATAATGTTATCCTTTGTTCCTTTATACAGATTTTTTAAGTTAACACTGTAAGAACTACATGCCGACCTTTGGCTATATCAAGCTCTCTTGAGAAAGTTTTCATGTTCAACTCTATCCGTCTCCTGAACTATACAAGGCGTTCTCCAGAAGCAAAGATCATCATTCAATATCCTGAGAAATATTTGATTGTGATTTTTAGTCATGTACGAACAATGTTATTCAATAGCATCTTATTGAAATTATTTATAACTATCAAGAAGTTGGTGAAGCCGGAATAACAATAAACCTTGCGTAAAATTCGTAGATGCGATTCCGTTTTCCCCACCTATTTCCTGTTTGCATCCTGTATCCGTGTTACTTCAAACAAAACAGATAAGTTCCTATGATCCCCGTTATGTATATATTTATCCGGTACCCATGTCCGATTAGAAGTTATTTGAGTCCATGAATTCCTCTGAAGTTCCAATGAAATATTGGTAGCATCGGCCATTGTGTAACTCTGTTCGAATATCTTTTTTCCAGAAGACATGTCTTTGCTGTAGATAGTTATGTGCAGAGGAAGACCAGTATGCCGCCATTTCCCGCTGATCTCTATGTTGAGAACGATATCGTATGTGGTTATTTCTATCTGCCTGCCTATCCAATCCATGTTGTTATAGTATGCAGCATACTTATCCCCGCCGATAAAATACCCCGGCTTCGAAGTAAGATTGCCCGCTGCCCAGACATAAACATCATCATACCGCACCGGCGGCTGCCCCATCAGAGAGGTGAAAAACGTACAGACAGCTTTTTGGTTTGCCGAGGGACCAACAATGATGAAACGTATATCATTGGCACGAAGATACCCATAGATCTCTGCGTACATACCCGGATCCAGCACCGGCAGTGTGCCGTTTTTCACAATCGAGTCGACAACGTTGAGGAACAGGGAAGGAGCAGGACCAAAACCATACGTGTTAATGGCAAAGCCTTCGGGCATCCTGAACCACAGGTCGCTTGTTACCTGCCACAGCATGGCAGTTCCTTCCGCCCCCTGTGAAACCGGAACAATAAAGACCGTGCTGTTTTCGGGCATCTCCTTCCTTATATTGGACGGCGCAAAAAAAGCCGGCCGCGGGGGATCCTGCAGGGGATAAGGTCTGAAAGGAAACACGGGAACCATGAACAGCACGCCCACGCTAAACAGTGCATACGCTGCGATCCTGTGACTGCCCGGTCGTTTCTTCATGTTTTCGAGAAAGATTGCGATCAGTATACCGGAGAACAAAAAGCCGTAGAGAGCGAACCGGCCGGGCAGCAAATGCTCGAGCAGGGGCAGCTGCCCGAACAAAAACCATGGCGTCGTTATACCAGTCCTGTGCCCTCCAAAATGGATGTGCGGGCCGAATGAAAGAATAATGGTAATGAACAGAGTATACGCCAGGAACTTCACACGATTATCTTTATACCACTTGACGGCTGTATAGATGATGATGAATAAGAACGGCAGACCCAGGTATCCGCCCCACTCGCTTGCGTTTCCGGTAAAGTTCGAAACGACCCCTGCTGTCATGCCGTTTTTTATTAATTGAAACGGCCCCGGCACAATGAGGTTTAAGAGATCCGTTACAAACACATCTTGCGGCTGTAATAATCCCTGAGGCCGTGCCGGTCCTGCAAACTGCATATACAAGAACGGCAGGGATAGTACAAAAAACACCGGAATACCGGTCAGGAAAACCTTCACCATATGCCCATATTTTAGTTTCAACTCTTTTCTGCCCAAAACGCCCGCCACACCAAGGGCAACAGCAAAGATTATGGCTTCAGAGGCAAGCAGCTCTTCGCCCAGCAGGAGCTGGCAGAACAAGAGGATTCCCAGGAGGATTCCGGATTTCCTATAGCCAATATTTTGAGGGATCAGGATGTCATAGCCCAGCCAGACGAGGAAAGGCGGGATGAAGGCGAGGGTAACATGCGGATGACCCACCGTCTGCGCTATCATGTAGGGTGAGAAACCGTACAGAAGACCAGAAAAAAAGGCAGCCCCGGTTGATTTGACGAACCGTAATGTTGCGATGTATGCAGCGAAGGCAGAAAGAAACAGTGCACTGATAACCATGATATCATAGGAACATATCGCCCCGAACATCTTCGTGATCGGCGACAGAACAAAAGCCGCCAGTACCACCGAGGAGTTCCACATCAGATTAACGCCGCCGGGAAATAGTATGTGTCTGCTCACCAGCGGATTCTGGAAATGCTGGACTGCATATTGCACCCACTTCATGAACCACATGAACAGTTCAGGGTCAGCCCCGCTCCCGATGTAATGCGTTGTGAGATGGAAAAGTGCAGGGTAGGTGACCGTCAACGCAGCAATGATGTAGACGAGGAGCACGCCGAGTTTGTATGCTGCAGATTGTCCGTGGCTTCGCATTGCTCAGGCAACCTCTTTCATAAGGGCAATCAATGCGCTCCCAATCGATGCCCAGGAGTAGTGCTCTGCCACGGTCTTATAT
>JAJYYW010000157.1 GCA_021800575.1 bacterium | reverse complement strand
ATTCATGGTTATCGTTTTTTTTGTATTACTATTGGATAACGGTTCCCTATTTGCAGGATATTTTACACGTGGACCGATATCGGAAAACCACAATGATTTCTATATCGGGAGTGCACTGAGCTATTATTGGCCAACCGGTCCTGACCAGGTCGGTTATAAAATGGGTTCCGGTTTACAGATAAGGGTAGGATACCAGTTTATGAAGTACCTTTCTGTAGAAATCGGCTCAAGCTCTGAAACCGGTGAATTTAACAGCAGCGGTCTTCACGGTGATTGGACTTTAAGTGAACCGGTTGATTTGGTTGTTAAGCCGATACTCCCGATCAGCAAATGGGACAATATTTATTTAGTTCTGGAGGCTGGATACGGTTTTTATGACGATGATATGATAAATACACTACCTGAAAGGATAGTGGACTTTAATGGATTTATCTATAGTCCCGGTATTGGCTATGAACGATACCTGCACGACGGGCACCTCTCCGTAAGCTGTGCGCTCATGTACCACTATTTCATCATTGGAGGTCGGGCACATCCGACCGCGTTTACCCTGCCCTATAGAATAGATCGGAGCAAGCTGGCCGTGGAAATCTGGGTGTTCTGGCGGTTTTTCAGGAATAAAGAATGATCTCTCTGAAAAGAATCTCTTTTCAAAACAGCTTCCCCCGCAGTGCCTGGACCGCAAATGAGCCGAACAGCAGGAAAAACACAGCGGTAAAGATGAACAGCAAGGGGAAGGTCATCTTGACCGGCGCCTCCATGGCAAGCTTCTCGGCACGCTGGAAGCGCCGGGTCCTGAACTCCCGTGACTGTATCCGCAAGGTCCTGCCCAGTCCCGTGCCCAGCTCATCGCTCTGGATGATCGCGCTCACCAGCGATACCACCTCGGGCACGCCCGTTCGCGCCGCCATGTCCGCCAGCGCCTGCTTTCTCGCCTTTCCCATCTTGAGTTCCTGCAGGAACTGGAACAGCTCGCTTCGCAGAATGCCCTGCTTTGTTTTCTCGACGACCCTGTTCACGCTGCCGGTCAGATCGAGCCCTGCCTCGATAGACAGCGTCATCAGGTCGAGGATGTACGGCAGCTCCTTGAGAATCGCTGTTCTGCGTTTCGTATACTGCTCCCTGAGCCACAGGTCCGGATAAAAAAACCCGCCGGTTCCAAGCACCACGGTCAGTGTCAAAGAAAAACCAAGTGCTGTACTTACGAGCAGGGCGGCCATGCAAACAAGCTCCTTCATGGCCAGAAACTCTTCGGGGGTAAGACTGAGCGGACCCCCGGCAAGCAGCAGCCGCTTGCGTGTTCGTTCAAAGTAACCGGCAAGCCGGTCTTTTTTCGGGTGCATCCTGATCATAACGCCGGCCGCACGGACGAACATCCGGTACCCCGGTGATTTCATGTGTGCTGCCCTGTCGGGCTTCATTTTGCCCTGTTCAGGGATAACGGTTTTATCGAGCCATGCTGTCGCCAGCATATAGGCACCAAGAGCTGCAAACATACTGGAAACGATCTCATACATCATGTTCATACATCTATTCTGACAATCTTCCGTATAAAAAATGCACCGATGGCCTCGAACAGGACGATCATGGTCAGGATAACCCATCCGATGGGGTCCTGAAACAGGGGTATGATGAGGTTTGGATCAAGCTTGTACAGGATAATGCCGAGGGCCACCGGCATCAGGCCGATGACGATCCCCTGCAGGCGTCCCTGCGCTGTCAATGCCTGAATCTTGCCCTGAATGGTGTTACGTTCCCGGAGCGTGTCTGCAATGGTGTCGAACATCTCGGACAGGTTGCCGCCGGTGTCCCTGACAATGGCCGTTGCTGTGACGAACAGATCAAGGTCCTCGCTGCCGACCCGCACACACAGGTTCTCGAGCGACTGTTCCAGCGGCACACCGAGCGCCGTTTCTTTGCTGACCATGGACAGTTCCTGGGACAGCGGCGCTGGATAGTGCATACCGATCCGCCCGATCGCCTGTTGAAGCGAGAGCCCGGATTTGAGCGCATTGCTGATACCCCCGATGGCGTCCATGAATTGTGCATTGAACAACTTCAGGCGCCGTGCCCGAACAACCTTGATCCAAAGCTTCGGAACGAGCAGGCCCGCAGGACAACAGAATAACCCTATCAGCATACTGGAAGAAAGAAGGAAAGCAGCAACAAACACGGCAAAGCACGAGGTCATGTTCAGATAGAACAGCTTGTGCGGCTCCACCCTGACATAGAGCTTATCGAGTTCCCTCACCTGGTGAGCGACCCGGTCCCTATACAGGTCAGTCCCCTGTTCAAGATAAGCAGCTCCCTCGACAACCAGCACAAACACGCTGATGCCCCCCAGAATGGTCGCTCCCAGCATGAAAAACATCATCGGAAGATCTCCTGCGGCACGTCCACATGCTGGGCCCTGAGTTCTTCGATGAACCGCGGCACAAAGCCGGTTGATGTAAACCGCCCGGTGATTTTACCGCTCGCATCCATCCCCGTGGTTTCATAAGAAAAAATGTCCTGCAGAACGATGGTATCACCCTCCATACCCTGCACCTCGGAAATCGCAGAGATGCGGCGCACCCCGTCTTTGAACCTCGTTTGCTGAACGATGATGTCAACCGCTGACGTTATCTGCTCCCGTATGGCCTTGACCGGAAGTTCCATACCGGACATCAACACCATGGTTTCGAGCCTCGACAGAACATCGCGGGGGCTGTTTGCGTGAAGTGTGGTCAGTGATCCGTCGTGCCCGGTATTCATCGCCTGCAGCATATCGAGTGCTTCACCGCCCCTGCACTCGCCGACCACAATCCGGTCGGGCCGCATGCGGAGGGCGTTGCGCACGAGGTCCCTGATGGTTATCGCGCCCCTGCCTTCGATATTGGGCGGACGTGCCTCGAGCGATACAACGTGCGGCTGACTCAGCTTGAGCTCAGCTGCGTCCTCGATGGTGAGGATCCGCTC
Source organism: bacterium (assembly GCA_021800575.1). Taxonomy (GTDB): domain Bacteria; phylum JAMCPX01; class JAMCPX01; order JAMCPX01; family JAMCPX01; genus JAJYLM01. Next base: position 1,772 of record JAJYYW010000157.1, on the reverse strand, counting down.
GTCCTCGCGAATGAACCCTGACAACACATTGAGCAGGGTCGTTTTCCCGGATCCTGTGCCGCCGGATATGATGATGTTTTTTCTCGCCTGTATCGCTATCTTCAAGAAACCGGCCATGTTGTCCGTCAAACTGCCGAAAGCGATGATATCGTCCATGGTGTACGGGATCCTGGAAAACTTCCGGATGGTAAGAGTAGGACCTTTGAGTGCAAGAGGAGGTATGATGACGTGCACCCGTGAACCGTCTTTCAGCCGGGCATCCACGGTTGGCGAACCCTCGTCTATCCGCCGGCCGATGGGAGAGACGATCCGTTCGATCACATTGAGGACGGCCTGGTCGGATGAAAACCGCAGGTCCGTTTTTTCAAGCCGACCTTTTTTTTCTATGTAGATCTGATCCTTCGCATTGACCATGATCTCGCTGACCGATCGGTCGTCGAGGAACTGCTCGATCGGGCCCAGTCCGAGAGCCTCGTCGATGACATCCTTGAGCAGAAAAGACTCATCCAACGCAGGGCCGGATGCGCCCTTTTCCCTGAGCCGAACCATGATACCTTTGACTGCGATGGTCGCTTTCCGGCGTATCTCTTCTGTTTGCAGTCGGGAGAGATCGATATGCTTCAGATCCATCTCCTCGAGCAGCAGCCGATGGATCTCCTGCTTGAGCGCATCTATTTTTTCCATCGGCATACATGTTTGCGATGAGTACTGAGCGGCCGGCTCGTGTGCGGGTTCAGGCGTATCGCCGGGGTCCCTGACAGGCATCTCCGGCGTATGTTCATATTCCTCCGGTCTGCTGAATTTCACCACGATATCGTGTTCCCCGATATGCAGCGTATCCCCATCATGCAGCGTAACGGCCTCTGACAGCCGGTGATCATTGTAGAGCGTCCCGTTGGAGCTGTTCATATCGGATGCAAACCACGCTTCATTGTGCCGGTAAATCTTCAGGTGCTTTCTTGAACACGAACCGTCATCGAGCCTGATATCTGCATCATGTGCCCTTCCGATGACCGTTGTGCCATCGATTGCCCTCGCAAGCACCGTTTTGCCGTGTCGTTGAATCTGTATCTCCATCATGAGAATCATCCGCTCCCCGGCGTGTTCAGCTGAAGTGGCCGTCGGGATAGATCGTGTGTTAGTCCATGACCTTGTACCCAAGGGACGTATCAGCATCGTTGTACCGTTTGTTCATCTCCTGAATCCTGGTTGTATCAATACTGCCTGGCCGTATGATCGCCGGCGTGATAAACACAAGAAACTGCGACTGTGACTGCTGGTATTTCCGCGACTTGAACAATTCGCCGATACCAGGAATGCTTCCCAGCAGGGGAACCTTGGCAACACTTTTGAACCCCTTGTCGTTGATCAGTTCCGACATTACCACCGTTTCGCCCTGGGTAAGGTTGACAACGGTTTCTGTTTTCCGCGTGACAAACGCCGGCAGGTTTATGCCGTTTGCAGAAACTGCATTCGCCATATCGATGTCACTGGTTTCTGCGTGTATCTTCAGACTGATATTGTCAAACTCGTCGGTGAGAGGTTCTATGGTTAAAATGACACCGAATTCTTTCCAGTCCACATTGGTCTGACCGAGCGAGGATGTCGTCGGTATGGGGATCTCTCCGCCTGCTATAAAACTTGCCTTATCGCCGGATCGGCACACGAGCACGGGATTGCTTAACACCCTGCCCAGATTATGGGCAACCATCAGATTGAAAACAAAGCCAAAGTTGGAGAGCAGGGACCCCGCGATGGAAAACGCCCCGAAT
>JAJYYW010000156.1 GCA_021800575.1 bacterium | reverse complement strand
CCGACGGTAACAGGAGAGAGTATCGGGGACAGACTGCAAAAAACGAGGATCTCTAACGACCATGTCGTTCTGCCCGTCGGGAAGGCGATCTCTCCGTTCGGCGGTATTGTGGTGATGCGCGGCAACCTTGCACCGAACGGTGCTCTTGCACGGTATACGATTGTCAAAAAAGAGAACAGGCATTTTGCCGGTACTGCAAAATGCTTTGATGAAGAACAGTTCGCGATATTCGCCATACTCAGCGGGGAGATCCATTCGGGCGATGTGGTGGTCTTACGGTATCAGGGCCCGCGGGGCGGACCGGGGTTTGCGGAGAACTTCAGGACGGTATTGATCCTCGGTTCTCTCGGGCTGCACGACGTAGCGGTTATCACGGACTCGAGGTTTTCCGGCGCAACGACCGGCGCACTTTACGTGGGCTACATCTCCCCGGAGGCGCAGATCGGAGGGCCCATAGCCGCTGTCCGGGATGGTGACCGGATAACCATCGATGTGGAGAAGCGGGTGGTTTCCGTGGACCTGACGGATGCCGAGATCGGCCGGCGGTTGTCCGCGTGGAAGCCGCCGGATGCCAAGATCAAGGAAGGCGTGCTTGTCCAGTGGTACCTGTCTGCCGGGCAGTTCGAGACCGGGGCCATGCTGCCGCGGCGACTGCCGTAAGGCTTTGTCCGGGTTGCTTTATTTGTTGTTCGGGCATATACAAGACCAGAGGACACCCAAGCGATGAAAACACCGGAAGCATATATCGAGAGCCTCAGGAAGCTCAACCTGAACGTTTACCTGTTCGGCAAGCGGGTTGAAAACGTCGTCGATAACCCCGTCCTGCGGCCGTCGCTCAACGCGGTGGCGATGACCTATGCAATGGCCCTGAAACCGGAGTACGCGGAGATTATGACCGCTACCTCCCACGTCACGGGCAGGACGATCAACCGCTTTACCCACATCCACCGCAGCGTGGACGACCTGGTGAAGAAGAGCAAGATGGGACGGCTCATGGGCAGTGTCACGGGCTGCTGTTTCCAGCGGTGTGTTGGCATGGACGCCCTCAACGCCCTGTCCATCGTGACCTTCGATATCGATGCGGCCCATGGCACGTCATACCACAAGCACTTTGCGCGGTACCTTGAGTACGTGCAGGACCAGGACCTCGTGTGCGACGGCGCTATGACGGACCCCAAGGGCGACCGGTCCCTGCCCCCGCACCAGCAGAGCGATCCGGACATGTATTTGCGGGTGATCGAAGAGCGGAAGGACGGCATCGTGGTGCGGGGTGCGAAGGTGCACCAGACCGGTGCCGTGAATTCCCACGAGATCATCGTCATGCCGACCATCACCATGCGGGAACAGGATAAGGATTACGCAGTCTCGTTTGCCGTACCGAGCGATACGAAGGGCATCACCTACATCATCGGGCGCCAGGCGAGTGACACGCGCAGGCTCGAGCGCGGCAGGATGGACCGGGGCAACGTTTCCTTCGGCGGACACGAGGCGCTCATGATCTTCGACGATGTTTTTGTCCCGTGGGACAGGGTATTCATGTACCGGGAATTCGGGTTTGCCGGCAGGCTGGTCGAGCAGTTCGCCTCGTATCACCGGCAGAGCTATGCGTGCAAGGTGGGGGTGGGCGACGTGCTGATCGGCGCGGTGCAGACCATTGCAGAGTACAACGGCACGGACCGGTCATCGCACGTGAAGGACAAGATCGTCGAGATGAACCACCTCAACGAGACCCTGTACTGCGGGTGTATCGCGTGTGCAGCCGAAGGACACCGGGAAAACAGCGGGACCTACAGCGTCGATGCCCTGCTGGCGAACGTCCACAAACAAAACGTGACGAGGTTCCCCTACGAGATCTCCCGGCTCGCACAGGACATCGCCGGAGGCCTGGTCGTCACGTTGCCGTCCGAGGAGGACCTGCGGGCAGAACAGACCGGGCCGTGGCTCAGGAAATACTTCAGAGGGAAGGCCGATGTTTCCGCAGAGAACAGGATGCGTATCCTCAGACTCATCGAGAACCTCACCCTGGGAAGCGCAGCGGTCGGGTACCTGACCGAGTCTATGCACGGAGCAGGGTCGCCGCAGGCGCAACGGATCATGATAGCGCGGCTGGCCGATATGAAGCACAAACAGAGGCTTTCCTGGAAGCTGTGCGGCATCAAGGACGATAATGCGGCGGACACGGGAGACCGGCAGGATCCCGGGAACAGCTCCGGGCAGAACAAGCCATGAATACGCTGCTTCGGTATTGTACCGGAAAGATACAGTCCGCGTGGCGTGGCCTTGAACAACGGTTCTACAACCTTCCCCTGAAGTCCAAGCTGACCCTGGCGATGCTGATGATCATGATCCTGATGCTCGGCCTGCTTTCGTTCCTGCATTATAACAGTGAAAATATGCTCCTGCGCAACATCATGGATGACACGCTCGAGCTTTCCTCGGCCATCCAGATCGGGGTCCAGCAGTTGACCATGAGGAGCGGCAAGACGGACGAGGCGCGCCTGCAGTCGTACATCAAGAGCCTCAAGGAAAAGGGCGTGAAAGAGATATCCATCGTCAACAACGAAAACCAGATCATCGCGAGCTCGAACCCGAAGCACCGGGGCAAGATGATATCCATCATCCATCCCAAGAGGGAATTCATGATAACGGCAAATCTCGGCGAAGAGCATGCAACACTGCCGCAGAAATCCTACAATATCATCGTTCCTATCATCGTCGGGAACGTCCAGCTCGGGTATGCCCATATCGTCATGCACCTCGACGACATCCAGCAGATGCTCGAATCAACGTTCTACGAGCGGATCCTCGTCACCATCATCATTCTCAGCCTCGGTATCGTTGCCGTCATGTTCCTCTCCAACCGGTACACCAGGCCTATCTACGACGTGATCGATGCGGAAAAGATGGTCTCCGAGGGAAACCTCGCTGTCCGGCTCGTCGAGGATCGCAACGACGAGATCGGCACGCTCAACAAGGGGTTTAACAACATGGTGAAGAGCCTGTCCGAGAAACGGCAGCTCGAGGACAAGCTGCACAAGGCTGAGGAGCTTTCCCGGCTCGGTCAGCTTTCCGCGGGTCTTGCCCACGAGATCAGAAACCCTCTCAACCTGATCAACCTCAGCATCGATCACCTGAAGACCAGGGCGGCCGGCCTCGATGAGAACACCCGGGACGAGTTCGTCGGTACCATGGAAACCATCAAGGCAGAGCTGTACCGCCTGAACCGGCTGACCGAGCAATTCCTGAGCCATGGCAAAACCACGATAGAACATCGGGAGATCATCCGTGTCAATACGCTCCTCGAACAACTGACCGGACTCATCAGGAGCAAGGCAGATTCCCAGGGTATACGGATCGACCTCGGTCTCCCGGACGAACGGGTGGAGGTGTCCGGAGAGGCGGAACAGCTGAAGACCGCGTTTCTGAATATCGTGCTCAATGCCATCGATGCAATGCCGTACGGAGGCGTGCTCGGTATCGGGCTCACCTCGGGCCGGGACGAGTGCCGCCTGGCGTTCAGGGACAGCGGGTCCGGCATTCCGGACGATATCAGGGACAAGATCTTCGAGCCGTTCTTTACGACCAAGGAGACGGGTATCGGTCTCGGACTTGCCATCAGCAAGGATGTGATCGCCCAGCACAGCGGGACGATCTCGGTCGACAGCACACAGGGCCGGGGCACGGAATTCGTTATTACCCTGCCGCTGGCGAAAGCAGGTGCAGAACATGGAGTATAATGTCGTTGTGGTGGACGACGAAATAAAACAGGCGGAGATCATCGTCAAGATCCTGGCTGACCATGGGTACGCAGCAAAAGCGACGAACAGGCCCCACGAGGTCATCGATATCGCGCAGGACAATCTCCTGGACCTCGTTATCACGGACCAGGCAATGCCCGGGATGGACGGTATCAAGCTCCTGGAAGCGCTCTCGATGCTGCAGGATCCCCCGCTCGTTGTCATCCTGACCGGGTATGGCACCATATCGAAGGCAGTCGAAGCGATGAAAAAAAAGGCCTTTGACTATATCACCAAACCCATCGACATGGACCGGCTCCTGCTAATCGTGAAGAACGCGCTCGAACTCAAGCGGCTGAACCGGGAGAACCGTGAACTGAAGGCGATGATCAAGGGAGAGGGGCTGGATACCATCATCGGGAACAGCAGCGTGATCGAGGCGATAAAAAAGATCGTAAAAAAAATAGCACCGACCAGCTCCACGGTCCTGATAACCGGTGAGAGCGGAACAGGAAAGGAACTTGTTGCAAATGCTGTCCACAATCTGAGTCCGAGGAAGCAGGCCGCGTTTTCCGCCGTCAACTGTGCCGCAATACCGGACACCCTGATCGAGAGTGAGCTGTTCGGGTATGAAAAGGGTGCATTTACAGGCGCCAGCGCCGCAAAGCAGGGGATTATCGGCGCCAGCAACGGAGGCACGCTCTTCCTCGATGAGATCAGTGAACTGAGCCTTGCGGTACAGGCAAAACTGCTCCGTCTGATACAGAACAGGCAGTTTAAGCCGCTTGGCAGCTCGGAGATCCAGTCCGTGGATATACGCATCATCGCGGCAACGAACAAGGACATCGGACAGGAGATAAAGAACGGCAGGTTCAGGGAGGACCTGTATTACCGGCTGAACGTGATTCCCATCCAGATCCCTCCGCTGCGGGAACGCAAGTCTGATATACCGATCCTCATGGAATATTTCCTCAAAAAGTACACCAGTATCCATTCA
>JAJYYW010000155.1 GCA_021800575.1 bacterium | reverse complement strand
TTTTCTCCAGGCTCACGATCGTCTCCTGGACCGTCCGGATCTCTTTGCTGACCGCATCCAGGGTCTGATCGATGAGCTTTTTCTTGCTCTCGAGGTCTTTCTCCCCGGACTGCAGGTTGCCCTTCAGGGTCTGATCCGCAAGCTTGAGCAGTTCGGACGTACTGTTCGAGAGTGCGTTCGCGGCAAGGGATTCAAACGACTCTTTCAGCCGCTGGATAACGGCCTCGAGGTCCTGTATCTTCTCAGCCTGCGTCTGTGCAACGAGGGCCCGCGCGAGCTCCTGCGCCTCCCTGCGCTTCAGCAGTCCGATAACGATAACCAGGAGAGCACCGGTTGCGATACCGATCAAAAACGGCACGATAAACGACATACTTTGCTCCTTTCGCGTTACGCTTCTTACAGGTCCTCGAAATAGGTCAGCTGTTTGAACGCGTTATACCTGTCCTCTATGTCTGCGGTGTTCAGTTTCTTCAGCCGGTTGAGACTGAAGTCTTCGACGTCGAACGACGCCATGACACTGCCGACGATAATCGCCTGGCGTATGCTGGACTCGTCCGTACTGTCCACGCTCGCCAGGTACCCCATAAAACCGCCGGCAAAACTGTCCCCTGCACCCGTCGGATCAAACACGGATTCGAGAGGATACGCGGGTGCGGAAAAAACACTGGAATCGGAAAACATCAGCGCCCCGTACTCGCCCCGCTTGACGATAATGATCCCGGGACCGAAGGACATGATGCGTTTTGCCGCCCTGACCAGGTTGGATTCCTGTGCAAGCTGCCGGGCCTCGGCCTCGTTGATGGTGAGAATGTCCACATGTTTCAGCGTTTTCTTCAGTTCCCGCGGCTTGCGCTCGATCCAGAAATTCATCGTGTCGCACGCAACCAGCTTCGGCTGTTTGACCTGCCGCAGCACTTCAAGCTGGAGCTCGGGATCGATGTTCGCAAGAAAAACATACTCCGTCTCTGTATACGCCTCCGGCAGCTGCGGGTTGAAGGATGCGAACACGTTGAGCTGGGTATCCAGGGTGTGTGCCTGGTTGAGATCGAAGTCGTACCTGCCCTTCCACCGGAACGTCCTGCCCTTGGTCCGCTGGAGTCCCCGGACATCAATCTTTCTCCGTTTGAGGAACTGGATGTGTTTGTCCGGAAAATCATTGCCCACCACCGCGACCAGCTGTACTCCGGTGAAATAACTTGCGGCTGTGGAAAAATACGTAGCCGAACCGCCCAGCACGTTGTCCGCCTTTCCGAACGGCGTTTCCACAGAATCGAATGCTACCGACCCAACGACCAAAAGCCCCATATCATGCCTCCCATTTGTTATTTTCCTGCAGTATAAAAGAATAGGAGAAAATCACAACAATTTTTTCCTGCCGCGCAGGATACCGGAAAAAAAAAGGGGACAGGGCACTGCCCTGTCCCTGTGTCGTGACGAAGGACTATTTGTACTGATCCATCTCAGGGCCGTTCGCTCCGGTCTGTTTCTTTGTTTTGTGCTGTGCCAGTTCGAGCGAATGCTCTTCTTCCATGACCGCAATGGAGAGCTTTCCGGTAAACATAGACGGGTTGAGCGGATACAGCACCGGGTTGAATATGACCCAGTAGAAGTGCCAGAAAATGATCGCAAGGGTCGCGAGCAGTGCCTCGTAAAAATGGATCAGGAGGAACAGGTTCAGCCACCACAGCGGAATAAACCGCAGGATATCGTTCTTGAACCACAGGCTGAGCCCGGTGATACCCATGACCATGTTGCCCCACACCAGTGCCCAGTACTCGAACTTCTCGAAGGGTGTGAACCTTCCGAATCCCGGCTTCTTGTCGCTGATGCCGATATTGTAGAGGAACAACTGGATCGTGCTCTTCAGGTCATCGAGAACAGGAAGGAGCTCCTTGAACTGCTCCTTGCCCCGCTTCGTGACAGCCATGAGAACGATCTGCACGAAAAACACAACGAGTAATACGACACCCGCTACCCGGTGGACCCATGCGCGCACCAGTCCGTTGTCCAGGTGCGTGATCCATGAGCTCCACCACTCGTTGGGCCAGTGGTACGCAAAACCCGTGTATGCGAGCAGGATAAAGCTGATGAAATTGAGGGTATGCAGGACGATCTCGGTCTTGTTGAACCGCAGGTAATCGCCCTCCTCCGGCAGCCTGGTGATGCCGTGCTTTTCCCTGTCTTTGATCTTCCGGACAAAATCGGCAAACACGAAGGCTATCATGCCGAGGATGCTCAAGGTGATGAGCCATATGTACGCCGTCCTGACGATCTTGATGACCTTGCTGCCGATGCCCGTCGGCCCGTGGATGTCCTTCAGGTGTTGTATGTCCGCCTTGGTGATACCCGGGTGGCATTTACCGCAGGTGTGGGACAGGTTCGCCGGGTACACGGACGATTCGGGATTTCCCGGACCGAGGACCTTGTGCGCCCGGTGGCAGGATGCGCAGTTTGCAGCGATGACACTCCCGCCCTTGATCATGATGCCGTGGAAACTGCTCAGATAGTTCGACAGGGAAACTGCCGGAAGGCCGAGGTTTTCCGACAAGGTGACGTTGCCGTGGCAGTCAGTACATGTTTTGGGAATGTTCAGCGGATAGATCGGCGAGCTGGGGTTGTTCTGGGCAAGGATGGCATGCTCGGCATGACAATCCGTACAGACCGGCGCATTGGACACGCCGTTTTGGAATGCCTTCCAGTGGGACGATTGCAGATAATTTTTGTACTGCTGCTCGTGGCACTGTCCGCAGGTCTTGGGAACGTTCGCCTTGGCAATCGTCGATGTGGTGATATTGGGCGGCAGGATGTCGTGGACGCCGTGACAGCTCGAACAGGTCGCCGCGGGAAGGCCGTCCTTCAACGCCTGGGCGTGGACACTCTTTTCATAGAGCTGGTAGGGGTTCGACACCGGGATATCGTACCGCTTCGCCATCTCCGCGCTGTTGTGGCATTTACCGCACGTGGACGGCAGGTTCTGCGGATACACCGACGATGACGGGTTGGTCGCCGCAAGGATATCGTGCCTGCCGTGGCAGCTCCAGCAGTATGCAGCCCCGGTTATGCCCTGTGCCACCGCCTTGCCATGAATGCTGTTCTTGTACTGATTCTCCACATCGCTGTGACATGCACCGCAATCCGGTGCCGGCATCGTTTCGGGATGCGGCAGGGCCTTGATCCCGGTGTGACAATCCGTACACGTAAGATCCGCATGTACCGATGCTTTCCAGTGATCCGCATTCACGTAGGGAATGCCTTCCGTCTTGATCCCGTGACAGGCAAGACAGTCACTGCTGGAAAACCGGGGTTTTTGTCCGGTCAACAGGGAAACCTCGGCCGGAGGCTTCCGTTGACCAATCTGTTCGTTGGTGCTGCGTGCCGATGCTGTCCGGAACGCTCCGGGAATTATCGCCGCAGCACACACAAGGGTAAGTGCAGCTTTCTTAACTATCGTCATGTGAACTGTTTTCTCCTTATCTCTATTTTAGAATATAATTGTATACAATATACTTGTCTGCAGAGCCGTGTCAATAATTATCACACGTCCGCACAAGCCCGCCGTTCTGACCTGTGATATGCATAAATAAATACAGTTTCACCCGTCCCTGAGCACATTTTGATTGACTGTTGTTTTTTTTAAAATTATAGTACGAAACGAACAATACAGAGGAACCCTATGAAAAAAATTATATTGATGGTAGGCGTTGTGTTTTTTTGCTTCCGGCAATCTGCATACAGTATGGATAATTCCAAGTGTATGCAGTGTCATGGCGATCAGGGCTTTTATCAGAAGTTCCCGGACATCAAGCAGCCCGGCATGTATATCAGTCCGGCAACGATAGCCGGATCCGTGCACAAGGGCATTACCTGTACCCAGTGCCATACGGCGATCACGGGATACCCCCATCCTTCAACCGCTCCTCTCCAGAAAACCGCGATCCCGGCCATGTGTTCCACCTGTCACCGTGATGTCTACGAAAAGTACACCCGGAGTATCCATTGGACGGCCCTGGAAAACGGTGTTACCGCTGCACCCGTGTGCACAGACTGCCACGGCACACACGGCATCCTGAAGATAACCAACCCCGGTGCAAAGGTGTACCCGGAAAACATTCCGAAAACATGCGCGAGCTGCCATGATTCCGTTAAGCTTGCCGAGCAGTACAACCTTCCCCTCAACCGGCTGACGACCTTCGAAAACAGTTTCCACGGCATAGCCCTCAAATTCGGGGACCTGCGGGCCGCGAACTGTGCGAGCTGTCACGGAACCCATGAGATACTTCCCTCAAGCGACCCCCGTTCCTCCATCAACAAGGCGAACCTCGCAAAAACCTGCGGTAAGTGCCACCCCAATGCCACGGCAAACTTCGTCAAGAGCCGTGTGCACGTGGTCGTGAGCAAGCACGGGGAGAAAGGCCCCTACATCGTCCGAGTTTTCTACACGTGGTTTATCAGCATCCTGATCACGATCTTCGTTCTCTATGTGGCATTCGATATCATCAACACGAGGAGAAAGAAAAAAAACAGGAGTAAACATTCATGAATCATTCCATAGAACGGCTTTCCCTGAACCAGAGGGTCCAGCACATCATTCTCCTGATTTCCATGATCATGCTTTCCATCACCGGACTGGTGCTCAAGTTCCACAGCAATCCTTTTTCCGTCTGGCTTATCAGGATCGAGGGCGGCATATGGGTGCGGGGACTGATCCACAGAACCTTCGCGATCATCCTTATCCTTCTGTCCCTCT